>CAZLVX010000007.1:0-5813 GCA_964562965.1 uncultured Lishizhenia sp. | reverse complement strand
TTATAAATAGCACCGCCACCTCTATTAGCCGTGTCTTCAATACTTACGAGTTGTGTAAGTGGGAAATGAACATCGTGTGCTGGATTTATCCATTTTTCAATAGCGCTTGCTTTGAGACGTCCACGGTCGCCATCGATGGTTCGAATGGAAGCGCCAGAATTACGTGCAATTCCACCACCTTCGTATTTAAAAACATGACTTTCGTGGTGGCAAATAACTTCTCCTCCAGGTTTTACATGAAGGTTAATGCCGATTTGATTGCTTTGCGTTCCTGATGTACAGAAAATTGCTGCTTCTTTTCCGAAAAGTTCAGCCGTGTAATTTTCCAACTCGTTAACCGTGGGGTCTTCACCGAAGACATCATCACCAACGGGAGCGCTCATCATGAAGTCCAGCATTTCTTTTGTTGGTTTGGTAACGGTATCGCTTCTTAAATCAATCATGTTTGTATTTTTACAAAAATAATGAACGTATGGACATACTTCCCTATTGTTTGATTGCAATTACGGCATTTTTGGCTTCGTTGAGTACTTTTTTTTCAGGATTTGGTTTAGGTACCATTCTTTTGCCCGTATTTTCCTTGTTTTTCAGTCCGGAAATTGCCTTGGCTACAACAGCTCTTGTGCATTTAATTAATGGTTTATTTAAAGTCGCTTTAACATTCAAAAATATCAATTGGCCTGTTTTCATGAAATTTGGAAGCTTTGCATTTTTGGGATCAATGTTCGGAGCTTATCTCATTTATGCCTTGGGTGATATGGGATTGGTTTATTCTGTTAAATTGGTCGAGAGCCATGATGTTAATTATACTGAATTTTCTCTGGGACTAGTTATGCTGATTTTTGCTCTATTAGAATTTACTTCTTTCCTTGAGAATCGAAAAATTGGAAAATCATGGATTCCTTTTGGAGGATTTGTGAGCGGTTTTTTTGGAGGATTTTCTGGTCACCAAGGTGCTGTTCGTTCCGCATTTCTCTCCAATACTCCGTTATCCAAATTTGAATTTGTAGCAACATCTGCATTGCTTGGAGTGATTATCGATCTAACAAGAATCTCCTCGTATTCTCAACAACTTGATTCAGAAATTCCAATTGAATTAGTGGTTACGGGTGCTACTACTGCCATACTAGGCAGTATACTAGGAAATCAATTGCTTAAGAAAACAGAAATGAGGTTTATAAAGTGGGTGATTGGATTTTTTCTTTTCGCAGTAGGAACCCTTATGCTCTTGGGATTTCTTTAATTATCTTCAGGATTACGAGGAAATTTAGAAATAACTTTAAATCTTTTCCCTTGTTTTTCTAAACACATTTCCCACAGTTTATCATTTTGTGTATCCATGATCATTTCTGTTGAAATGTTATTCACGGCCAACCACGATGATTCTTTAATTTCTTCTTCTAATTGACCTTCAGACCAACCAGAATAACCGATAAAGAATCGAACTTTATTTTTGCTTTCAGGTTCATCGTAAAATAACTTTGTTAGTTGTTCAAAATCTCCACCGTAGTAAATCCCGTTATACAAGCTAGTAGAACCATCAATTATATTTCCAATTGAATGAATGAAAAACAGATGTTCTTTATCAACGGGACCTCCTAAACTTATTCTAGCATTTATGTCGGGAAATTGTTCGTCTAATTTATGAAGATCGACATCTAGGTATTGATTTAGTACGAAACCAAAGGCGCCTTCTTTTCCATACCCACAGAGTAAGATAACAGACCTGCCAAAGTAACGATCGTCAAGAAAGGGGTCTGAGATTAATATACTCCCCGTTTTTACCTTTTCGTTGTTTTTAAAATTTAAATCAAAAGGTTCCATGTACAAAGTAAAAAAGAAATTATAAATAATACATTCTGTTTAGTCGAGTATTGTAACTTTGTTTTTCATGATATATGGAGCTATTGATATTGGTACAAACGCAGCAAGGTTGCTAATTGGTGAGATTATTAATGATCGAAAAAAATCATTTGTCAAGAAAATATCATACACGCGCATACCATTGAGATTGGGTGACGATGTTTTTGAAACAGGAAAGATTTCCAAAAATAAATTAGAGGCATTTATTAAAACAATGAAGGCATTCGGTTTAATTTCAGAAATATTTGAAGTTTCTCAATTAAGAGCTGTTTCCACTTCTGCTATGCGTGAAGCCAAGAATGCAGAAAAAGTTATTCAAAAGATAAAAAAGGAAACAGGTATTGATCTCGAAATTATTTCGGGTCAAGAAGAGGCTGAATTAATTTTTGGTGCGTTTGATTTATTAAACTTACCTGTTGATTTGCCTTTTTTGGTTATTGATGTTGGAGGAGGGAGTACTGAAATTAGCGTATTTGAAAAAGGGGATCGGGTTGCTTCAAAATCTTTTGATATCGGTACAATCCGTATGTTGAAATCTAAAGTTAACGTGCAGGTATGGGCCGATATAAAGAAATGGATTCAACTTTATGTAGATTTAAGTGATGAACACCTTATTTTTGGAACAGGAGGAAACATCAATAAAGTGCATAAATTATTAAGTGAACACGATGCGGATTCTATTTCATATAAGGACATGCATGAATTAAGTGCCAAATTAACATCTATTACTATAGAAGAAAGGATGTCTGAATATAAATTAAAACCCGATCGAGCGGATGTAATTGTACCAGCTTTGGAGATTTACATGTACGTATTGAACGAACTTTCAGCGGATAAAATAAGTGTCCCCAAAATGGGTCTTTCAGATGGAATAATCTACGATTTTTATAAAAAAGAAAAACATAAAGAGCATGTCGGTTAAAGTATCTATTCCAAAAGGAACAAGAGATTTTTTACCAGAAGAGGTAAAGAAAAGAAATTATATTTTTTCTACGATTAGAGACGTCTTTCAGTTATTTGGATTTGAGCCAATCGAAACCCCATCTTTTGAGTTGTCACAAACGCTGATGGGTAAATATGGAGAGGAAGGAGATCGTTTGATTTTTCGAATTTTGAATTCAGGTGAAAAAATGAAAAAGGCAGATATCGAAGCGTTGAAAGCAGAAAACCTTCCTCGATTTGCAAATTCTCTTTCTGAAAAAGCCTTGAGATACGATTTAACCGTTCCTTTTGCGCGTTTTGTGGTTCAACATCAAAATGAGTTGTCATTTCCATTCAAGCGTTATCAAATTCAACCTGTATGGAGGGCAGATCGACCGCAGCATGGCAGGTATCAAGAATTCTATCAATGTGATGCAGATGTAGTAGGTTCAGATTCATTAATTTGTGAGCTTGAATTGATTCAGCTATTTGATCAAGTTTTAACTCGATTGTCTCTTCCGGGTTTTACAATAAAGTTGAATAACCGTAAGGTTTTGAGTGGGATTGCTGAAGTTTGTGGTGAAAGAGAGAAGCTTGTTGATCTTGTTACTGCTATCGACAAATTGGACAAAATTGGAGAGGAAGGAGTGATTCAAGAATTAACATCCAAAGGTATTTCCACGAATGCGATTCAAAAAATAAGTCCTTTGTTTTCATTTTCTGGAAATAATCTTGACAAATTGAATTTTTTAAAAGAATTTTTAAAAACTTCTGAAGTTGGATTGAAAGGGGTGGAGGAATTGTCCTATTTAATTGATACAATTGAAAAATTTCCCTTATCAAGAGGTGTTCTTGAGTTGGATATTACGTTGGCGAGGGGATTGAATTACTACACGGGAGCCATTTTAGAGGTAAAAGCACATAATGTAAAAATGGGAAGTATTTGTGGCGGAGGTCGTTACGATGATTTAACTGGTTTATTTGGATTGAAAGGTCTTTCAGGGGTCGGAATATCCTTTGGGGCAGATCGAATATACGATGTACTAACAGAGTTGAATTTATTTCCTGCGAAGCTGGTAAATGAAAAAAAGTTCCTATTCATAAATTTCGAAGCATCAACATATTTTCATGTCGCGCCATTGATGAGTGCTTTGAGAACACGTGGAATTGTTTGCGAATTTTACCCTACTCAAGCTAAGCTTCAAAAGCAATTCAAATATGCAAATGACAAAAATATCTCCTACGTTGTGATTATTGGAGAAGAAGAAATAAAAAATAATTGCGTAGCTTTGAAAAACATGGTTACGGGTGAGCAGCAAATTCTTAGCCATTCCGAATTGCTAAAATTATAAGATTAATGAAAGTTACGTTACTGGTAATGACCACGTTTATTTTCTTCGCTTGTGCTGAAAAACCTACGCTTTGCGAATGCATGAAAAAATCAGTAGATATTAACAAGGAGCTTACTGCGTGCAAAAATGACGAGAAAAAAATTCGTGAAATCAATGAGCAAACAGAGACTAAAATGGAAGGCTGTAATGGTCTTTTAGAAGGTCTTTCGGCTTCAGAAAAGGATGAAATGTCGCAAGAGGCGAAGAATTGTGAATTTTATCCAGAATTCTTACAGTTATTTGAAGTAACGAACTCTCCTCAACTTACGAACGGTTCTACCAAATTTTAGAGACTTTAGTTTCTTTATTTCTCATCTTTTCTCCTTCTTGAATGCCGAAAGCTTCAAAAAACTCTGGGCAATTTTTAAGTGGGCCGTTTACTCTGTACATTCCAGGCGAATGAGGGTCAGTAGCGATCATCTTTTTTAATTCTTCATCTCGGTAACTTATTTTCCAAAGCTGAGCATAGGCAATAAAAAATCGCTGAGCCGGTGTAAATCCATTCACCTTTTGATTCTTTTTGAACTCCTCTGTCATTGTGTAAGCGTAATATGCCATTGTTAATCCACCTAAATCAGCAATATTTTCACCCATTGTTAATTCTGGATTCACACAATGTCCCTCAATTGGACAAAAAGTTGAAAAGGTTTCTCCAAGTATTTTAGTTCTTTCCTCAAAACTTTTTCTATCTGCATCCGACCACCAATTTCTAAAAGTGCCATCAGCAGCAAATTTTGAACCCATATCATCAAATCCATGAGTGAATTCGTGGCCAATAACCATCCCAATTCCACCGTAATTCACAGCATCCTCAGCTTTTTCGTTAAAAAACGGCGCTTGCATGATTCCAGCTGGAAAGGCTATTTCGTTATTGAGTGGACTATAATAAGCGTTTACCATGTGAGCAGGCATTCCCCATTTTTTCTTATCAACAGGTTTCCCGTATTCTGCTAGATTCTTTTTCGTGGCGTAAATGGAAATATTCTTAATGTTTTGAAGGTAGTCTGAAGATGTTATGGATAATTTTGAAAAGTCTTCCCATTGATCAGGAAAACCTAACTTTCTACCAATTGAATTGAGTTTGTTAAGGGCTTCAACTTTAGTTTCTGATGTCATCCAATCCAACTTATTTATCCGTTCCCGAAACACAAAAAGTAGATTATCGACCATAGAATTAACTTTATCTTTTGCTTCTTTTGAAAAATGTTTTTCTACAAATAACTTTCCTAAAATTTCTGAAAAATAGGAAGATGTGATTTCATCAATGGCTTGCTCATTTGCAGGTTTTTGGGCTTTTTTACCACTAAGTATTTTGCCATAAAACTCAAAATTTAAGTCTACGAATTTTTGGTCGAGGTGTTTGGAATAATTTCTAATTACTTTCCATTTTAAGTAAGCCCTCCAACTCTCTAAATTCTCATCTTCAATCATTTTAGCAAAATCTTGCATGAAAGCTGGATTACTCACTATAATAGAATCAGGGGTAGGGCTCTCTAAAATATTCATGTAATAGCGTAAGTCAAAAGGTTTAACAAGCTCTAGTACTTCATTGAAACTTTTCTTATTGTATGTTTTTTCTGGTTGTCGCATTTCAGCAGGAGAATACATCGCTTTTGCCATTCTTGTTTCGAATTTTAC
>CAZLVX010000006.1:0-36127 GCA_964562965.1 uncultured Lishizhenia sp. | reverse complement strand
TGGTAATGCCAGGTGATAACGTAACTATTACAGTTAAGTTAATCGTTCCTGTAGCGATGGATAAAGGTCTACGTTTTGCAATTCGTGAGGGAGGTAGAACAGTAGGTGCTGGTCAGGTTACAGAAATCTTGAAATAAGAGATATAATCAAAGTTTAACTAAGGGGAGTTTTTACGAACTCCCCTTTTTAAACGGGTGTAGCTCAGCTGGTAGAGTAGTGGTCTCCAAAACCATTGGTCGTGGGTTCGAATCCTACCGCCCGTGCACATTAAAATAAAAAAAGTGGTTTCAAAAATTAGAACATACTTCAAAGAAACATACGACGAGTTGCTTCACAATGTAACTTGGCCGACTTGGTTAGAGTTGCAAAACAACACCATCTTGGTTGTGATTGCTTCCGTATTATTGTCCTTAATTATTTTCGCCATGGATTATTTGGTCGGAATTAATAAAGAGGGCTTCTGGGATGGAGTAATTGGTTGGATATACAACAAATTATAATCGGCACATGGCAGAGATAGTTAAAAAATGGTATGTAGTTCGTGCCGTAAGCGGTAAGGAGAAGAAAGTTAAAGAATACCTCGAATTGGAGATTACTCGGGCTAAGCTTAATGATTTTGTAAGCCAAGTGTTAATCCCTACAGAAAAAGTTTTCAAAATCCAAAACGGTAAAAAGGTTAACAAAGAAAAGGTTTATCTACCCGGATATGTGATTATTGAAGCAGCTCTTGTAGGTGAGGTAACACACGTTATTAAAAGTATTCCCAACGTTATTGGATTTTTAGGAACGGAAAAAGGTGGTGAGCCAGTTCCAATGCGTCTAGCGGAAGTGAATAGAATATTAGGTAAAGTTGACGAACTTGCCGAAACAGAAGAAGAAATGAAAATTCCATTTGTTATTGGAGAGTCTGTGAAAGTTATAGATGGACCATTTAACAACTTTAGCGGAGTTATCGATGAAATCAACGAAGAAAAGAAAAAATTGAAAGTAATGGTGAAAATCTTCGGACGTAAAAATCTTTTGGAACTTAGCTACATGCAAGTCGAGAAAGAAGGATAATTTGTATTAACCGTAGGAGTGGGTCTGATGATAAAAGCTTCCCATCAAAATACTCACGTTTGACTACATAAATTGAATATATATGGCTAAAGAAGTAGCAGCATTGATCAAATTGCAGATCAAAGGAGGAGCTGCCAACCCATCTCCGCCAATTGGACCTGCTTTAGGTGCGAAAGGTGTGAACATTATGGAGTTCTGTAAGCAATTTAATGCTAGAACTCAAGATAAAATGGGTAAGGTGGTTCCAGTTGTAATCACTGTTTATGGTGACAAATCATTTGATTTCGTATTAAAAACTCCACCTGCAGCAGTTCAAATTGTTGAACACACAAAAATTAAGAAAGGATCATCTGAACCAAATCGTGTAAAAGTTGGTACCATTACTTGGGATCAAGTGCGTGCGATTGCTGAAGATAAACTTCCTGATCTTAATTGTTTTACTGTAGATTCAGCAATGAAAATGGTTGCGGGTACGGCAAGAAGTATGGGAGTGAATGTTAAAGGTGGCGAAGCGCCTAAATCCAAATAATTAGTATTATGAAAAGAGTTTCTAAAAAAAGAAAAGAGGTTTTGGCAAAATATGATTTGTCAAAAGCTTACACTCTATCAGATGCATGTGATTTGGTAAAAGGAATTTCCACCTCCAAATTCGATGCTTCTGTTGATATCGCTGTGCGATTAGGAGTTGATCCAAGAAAAGCTAACCAAATGGTGCGCGGAACAGTTGCCCTTCCTCATGGAACTGGTAAGGATGTTAAGGTACTTGTACTTTGTACTCCAGACAAGGAAGCTGAGGCGAAGCAAGCTGGCGCTGATTACGTAGGTCTTGATGACTTCATTGACAAAATCAAAGGAGGATGGACAGACATAGACGTAATTATCACTATGCCATCTGTTATGGGTAAAGTAGGTGCTTTGGGTAGAATATTGGGACCTAGAGGTTTAATGCCAAACCCAAAAACAGGTACTGTGACGATGGAAATTGGCAAAGCAGTTGAAGAAGTTAAAGCTGGTAAAATTGACTTTAAAGTTGATAAATACGGTATTATTCATTCTTCAGTTGGTAAAGTAAGTTTTGAGGGAGGAAAAATTCGTGACAATGCGAATGAATTAATCCAAACACTAATTAAACTTAAGCCATCTGCTGCCAAAGGTACATACATTAAGAGCATTTATTTAAGCTCAACAATGAGTCCAGGTATTCAAATTGACACAAAGTCTGTTAATGCTTAAAACTTAGTGAAATGACAAGAGAAGAAAAAGCAAAATACATTGACAATTTGGCGGCTGAATTACAAGCGTCATCTATAGTCTATTTAACAGACACTGCAGATTTAACAGTTGAATCAGTGAATACGCTACGCAGAAGATGTTTTCAAGCAAATATCAAAATGCGAGTAGTAAAAAATGCACTGCTTCAAAAAGCAATGGATAAGGTAGAAGGAAAGGATTACAGTGGACTTTCGGGTGTACTTAAAGGTTCAACTTCTATCATGTTTTCAGAAGTAGCAAATGCCCCTGCAAAATTAATTCAGGATTTTCGCAAGAAAAGTGAAAAGCCACTTTTGAAGGGCGCTTACATTGATGAAGCGATTTTCGTTGGTGATAATCAATTAGTAGTTCTTGAGGCCCTTAAAAGCAAAGAAGAACTTGTGGGAGAAATCATCGGCTTATTGCAAAGTCCTGCGAAAAATGTGTTGTCTGGTCTTACAGGTGCTGGTAGTAAAATTGCTGGTATCCTTAAAACCCTCGAAGATCGAGGATAATAAATTAATTATTTTTAAACCTTTTTAAATTTTAAATAAAATGGCTGATTTAAAGCAAATTGCAGAAACGTTGGTTAACCTAACAGTAAAAGAAGTTAATGAGTTAGCAACAATTTTAAAAGATGAGTATGGAATCGAACCAGCTGCTGCTGCTCCAGTAATGGTTGCAGGAGGTGCTGTTGGTGGTGGCGAAGAAGCTGCTGCTGAAAAAACAGAGTTCGATGTAATCCTTAAAGCTGGTGGAGCTAACAAACTAGCTGTAGTTAAGTTAGTAAAAGAACTTACTGGTAACGGATTAAAAGAGTCTAAAGACCTAGTTGACGCTGCTCCTTCTACATTGAAAGAAGGTGTTTCGAAAGACGAAGCCGAAGGACTTAAAAAGTCTCTAGAAGAGGCTGGAGCTGAAGTTGAGATTAAGTAATAATCGTCTTCATATACAGGAGAGGCACCGTTTCAATACGGGTGCCTTCTCCTGTTTTTTAGCATTTGTAAATTCCGTATTGAAGTAACTAAAAAATAAAAGCCTTGGCAACATCGAATAATTCAACCAGAATTAATTTTGCTTCAAGCAAAAATCAATTTGATTACCCAGATTTTCTGGAAATCCAGTTAAAATCTTTTCAAGAATTTTTTCAGTTAGAAACGACTCCTGAAAACAGAAACAGTGAAGGACTTTTTAAAGTATTCGCTGAAAACTTTCCAATAACTGATACACGAAACCAATTCGTATTGGAGTTCTTGGATTATTTTATCGATCCACCGCGTTATACTATCGAAGAGTGTATCGAAAGAGGGTTAACATATTCTGTTCCCTTAAAAGCAAAATTGAAATTGTATTGTACCGATCCTGAACACGAAGATTTTGAAACTATCGTGCAAGATGTTTATTTAGGTACAATTCCTTATATGACACCAAAAGGTTCGTTTGTGGTAAATGGTGCTGAGAGAGTTATTGTATCTCAGTTACACCGTTCACCAGGTGTATTCTTTGGACAAAGTCGTCATGCTAATGGTACAAAATTATATTCTGCCCGTATCATTCCATTCAAGGGTTCTTGGATAGAGTTCGCTACTGATATTAACAACATCATGTACGCTTACATCGATCGTAAAAAGAAATTACCTGTAACTACTCTTTTTAGAGCTATAGGTTATGAAACTGATCGCGATATTCTAGAGATATTTGGCTTGGCAGATGAGGTTAAAATCAACAAGGCGAATATGAAAAAACTTGTTGGAAGAAGATTGGCAGCAAGGGTACTAAAAACTTGGATTGAGGACTTTGTAGATGAGGATACAGGAGAAGTTGTTTCAATTGAGCGAAATGAAGTTATTCTTGACAGAGAATTGTTGATTGGAGAAGAACACCTTGATTCAATCTTAGATTCAGGTGCGAAATCTGTAATACTTCACAAAGAAGATGCAAACTCTACTGATTACACAATTATTTACAATACGCTTCAAAAAGACATATCAAATTCTGAAAAAGAAGCTGTTGAACATATCTATCGTCAATTAAGAAACGCAGATCCACCAGATTACGAAACAGCTAAAGGTGTATTTGAAAAATTATTTTTCTCTGATGCACGCTATGATCTTGGTGAAGTAGGGCGTTATCGTTTGAATAAGAAACTTGGATTGAGTGGAAGTGAAGAATCTAGAGTTCTTACTAAAGAAGATATCATAAACATAATCAAGTACCTTATAGAATTAATTAACTCCAAAGCTGACATCGATGATATCGATCACTTATCGAATCGTCGTGTTCGTACAGTAGGAGAACAGTTGTATTCGCAATTTGGAGTTGGACTTGCAAGAATGGCAAGAACAATTAGGGAACGAATGAATGTTCGCGACAATGAGGTTTTCACTCCAATTGATTTGATTAATGCTAAAACGTTATCCTCTGTAATAAATTCATTCTTTGGAACGAATCAATTGTCTCAATTTATGGATCAAACAAATCCTTTATCTGAAGTTACCCACAAACGACGTTTGTCGGCACTCGGACCAGGCGGTTTGTCAAGAGAAAGAGCTGGATTTGAGGTTCGTGACGTTCACTACACGCATTATGGACGTTTGTGTACGATTGAAACACCTGAAGGTCCAAATATTGGATTAATATCTTCTTTATGTGTTTTTGCTAAGGTGAATAAACTTGGATTCATCGAAACACCATATAGAAAAGTAGACAACGGGAAAGTTGTATATTCTGAACAACCAATTTACCTTGCAGCGGAAGAGGAAGATGCAAAAATGATAGCACAAGCCAATGCCAAAGTTGACGATAAAGGTAACTTCCTTTCTGATCTCGTAAAAGCAAGATATGAAGGTGACTTCCCTGTGGTTGGTCCAAAAGACATTAACCTAATGGATGTTGGTGCAAACCAAATCGCTTCGATTGCGGCTTCTTCTATTCCTTTCCTAGAACACGATGATGCTAACCGTGCCTTGATGGGCTCTAACATGCAACGTCAGGCGGTTCCATTGTTGAAACCTAATTCACCAATTGTTGGAACTGGTATTGAGCAGTTAGTGGCACGTGATTCACGCGTATTGATTAATTCTGAAGGTTCAGGTGTGGTAGAATACGTTGATGCCAACGAAATTGTTATTCGTTACGATTGGAATGAAGATGATAAGCTTGTAAGTTTCGACTCAGAAGTTAAATCGTATTCGTTGACAAAATTTGCTAAAACTAATCAAAGTACCTGTATCAATCTTAAGCCTATTGTTCAAAAAGGTGATCGCGTTGCTTTTGGTCAAGTTCTATGCGAAGGATATGCTACACAAGATGGTGAATTGGCCTTAGGTCAAAATCTTAAGGTTGCATTCATGCCATGGAAGGGTTACAATTTCGAAGATGCTATTGTTATTTCTGAGAAAGTTGTTCGAGATGACATTTTCACCTCTATTCATATCGATGAGTATTCTTTGGAAGTTCGTGATACAAAACGAGGAATGGAAGAACTAACTTCAGACATTCCAAACGTAAGTGAAGATGCGACTAAAGATCTTGATGACAATGGTTTGATTAGAATAGGAGCTGAAATTAAAGAAGGAGATATACTTATTGGGAAAATTACTCCGAAAGGAGAAACAGATCCATCTCCTGAGGAAAAGCTATTACGTGCGATTTTTGGAGACAAAGCAGGAGACGTAAAAGATGCTTCGTTGAAAGCAGGACCTTCCTTAAGAGGTGTTGTTATCGATAAAAAGTTATTTTCGAGAGCTATTAAGGATAGAAAATCCAAAACTCAAGATAAACCAATTCTTGAAACTTTGGATGCTGAATACCACAAAGACTTTGCAGAATTAAAAGAAAAGTTAGTTGATAAGTTGATGGTTATCCTTGGTGAGCATAAATCTTCTGGAGTTTACAATAACTTTAAGGAGGAATTGATTAAAAAAGGCACAAAATTCAATAATAAGGCTCTTTTTGCTTTGGATTACACTATTGTAAATCCATTGAATTGGACAGCTGACGAGAAAATTAATCAATTGATAAGTCGTGTGATTCACAACTTTAGTATTAAAGCAAACGATCTTTTAGGGAATTACAAACGACGTAAGTTTCATATTTCAGTGGGAGACGAATTGCCTGCGGGAATCGTAAAACTTGCAAAAGTTTATGTTGCCAAAAAGAGAAAATTAAAAGTTGGTGATAAAATGGCAGGTCGTCACGGAAACAAAGGTATTGTTGCAAATATCGTTCGTCAAGAAGATATGCCTTTCTTGGAGGATGGAACTCCGGTTGACATTGTGTTAAATCCATTAGGGGTACCATCTCGTATGAACCTTGGACAAATTTATGAAACTGTTTTAGGTTGGGCCGGACAAAAATTGGGAGTTAAATTTGCTACCCCAATTTTTGATGGGGCAACGCCAGATGAGATTAATGACTGGACAGATAAGGCAGGAGTGCCTAGATCGGGTAAAACATACTTATATGACGGAGGTACTGGTGAAAGATTCCACCAAACTGCGACAGTAGGTGTAATTTACATGTTGAAGTTATCTCACATGGTAGACGATAAGATGCACGCGCGATCAATCGGTCCATACTCGCTTATTACTCAGCAACCATTGGGAGGAAAGGCACAATTTGGTGGACAACGATTTGGTGAGATGGAGGTTTGGGCACTTGAAGCATTCGGTGCATCCAATATCTTACAAGAAATCTTGACTGTTAAATCTGATGATGTAATGGGTAGAGCGAAAGCATACGAAGCGATTGTTAAAGGAGATAACATTCCTGAACCAGGTATTCCTGAATCATTTAATGTACTCTTACACGAACTTCGCGGATTGTGTCTTAACATTTCAATGGATTAATAATTAGTAAAAACGAAATCATTCATAAAAAATGGCTTTCAAAAAAGAAACACCAAAAAAACAAAGTAGCTTCAATAAAATTACGATCTCGTTAGCTTCTCCGGAGGTTATCCTTGAGCAATCAAGTGGAGAAGTATTGAAGCCGGAAACGATAAATTACAGAACATATAAACCGGAAAGAGATGGTTTATTCTGTGAGCGTATCTTCGGACCAGTTAAAGACTATGAGTGTCACTGTGGTAAATACAAAAGAATCCGATACAAAGGAATAGTTTGTGACCGATGCGGGGTAGAAGTTACCGAGAAAAAGGTAAGAAGAGAGCGTATGGGGCATATTTCTTTGGTTGTTCCAGTTGCTCATATTTGGTATTTTAGGTCATTGCCAAACAAAATTGGTTACTTACTTGGTTTACCAACTAAGAAATTAGATCAAATTATTTATTACGAGCGATATGTTGTAATAAATCCAGGATCTTCCTCTCAAATAGAAGGAGTGAATCTTAAGAAAATGGATTTCTTGACAGAAGAGGAATATTTAGATATTATCGACAATCCTTTATTAAAGGACAATCATTACCTTGAGGATAGTGATCCAAATAAGTTTGTTGCCAAAATGGGAGCTGAGGCTCTTCATGACTTGCTTAGAGATTTGAATCTTGAAAATCTTTCTTATGAATTAAGAGGTCAGGCAGAAAACGAAACATCGGTTCAACGTAAGAATGAAGCGTTAAAGCGTTTACAAGTTGTAGAAGCAATGCGCGATTCGCAAACTAGAATTGAGAACAGACCAGAATGGATGGTGGTGAAAGTTGTTCCTGTTATTCCTCCTGAATTACGCCCATTAGTTCCATTAGATGGTGGAAGATTTGCAACTTCGGATTTGAATGATCTCTACAGAAGAGTAATTATTCGTAATAACCGTTTGAAAAGGTTAATCGAAATTAAGGCTCCTGAAGTAATTCTTCGTAACGAGAAAAGGATGCTTCAAGAATCTGTTGATTCCTTATTCGATAATTCAAGAAAATCAAGTGCTGTTAAGACAGAATCAAATAGAGCTTTAAAATCTCTTTCAGATTCATTAAAAGGAAAACAAGGACGTTTCCGTCAAAACTTACTTGGTAAAAGGGTTGACTACTCTGCCCGTTCTGTTATTGTCGTTGGTCCAGATTTAAAATTACACGAATGTGGTTTGCCGAAAGATATGGCAGCTGAATTATACAAACCGTTCATCATTCGAAAAATGATCGAAAGAGGAATTGTAAAAACAGTAAAATCAGCGAAGAAAATTGTTGATAGAAAAGAACCTGTTGTTTGGGATATTTTAGAAAATGTATTGAAAGGACACCCTGTTCTGTTGAACAGAGCCCCTACACTTCACCGACTGGGTATTCAAGCTTTCCAACCAAAATTAATAGAAGGAAAAGCAATTAGACTTCACCCATTGGTAACTACGGCGTTCAACGCGGATTTCGATGGTGACCAAATGGCTGTGCATTTACCACTTGGTAACGCTGCAATATTGGAAGCTCAGATGTTGATGTTGGCGTCGCATAATATTTTGAACCCTGCGAATGGTGCACCAATTGCCGTTCCTTCTCAGGACATGGTACTTGGATTATATTACATTACAAAAGGTAAAAAATCTACAGATACTGAGGTAGTTAAAGGAGAAGGAAGCACATTTTATTCGCCATCTGAAGTAATAATTGCATATAACGAAGGTAAATTAGATCTTCATGCGCACATCAAGGTGAAAACGTATGATTTAAATCATATTGGTGAACCTGAATTGAAATTACTTGAGACAACTTGTGGTCGCGTATTATTCAACGAAAAGGTGCCGCGAAAAGTTGGTTTCATCAACGATGTAATGACTAAAAAGGCTCTTCGTGACATAATCGGCGAAGTTTTGAAAATTTGTGGTACCTCACAAACAGCACAGTTCTTAGATGATATTAAAAAACTAGGCTATGAGATGGCATTTAGAGGTGGTCTATCATTCAATTTGGACGACATCATTATTCCAAAAGAAAAAGAAGCTTTAGTATTAAAAGCTGAGAATGATGTTAAAGAAGTAATGATGAATTACAATATGGGTCTCATCACAAACAACGAACGTTATAATCAGATTATTGATATTTGGACACATACAAATTCTCGATTGACTCATACATTAATGGAGCAATTGAAGAGTGATAAACAAGGTTTCAACTCAATATATATGATGTTCGATTCTGGAGCCCGTGGTTCGAAAGAACAAATTAGACAGCTTTCAGGAATGAGAGGATTGATGGCGAAACCGCAAAAGTCGGGAGCTTCAGTTCAAGAAATTATTGAGAATCCAATTTTATCTAACTTTAAGGAAGGTCTTTCCATTCTTGAGTATTTTATTTCTACTCACGGTGCGCGTAAAGGTCTCGCAGATACAGCTCTTAAGACAGCGGATGCTGGTTACCTAACACGTAGATTAGTTGACGTGGCACAAGATGTTGTAATCAATTCGAATGATTGTGGTACCTTAAGAGGTATTGTAGCAACAGCACTCAAGAAAAGCGACGAAATCGTAGAGCCACTTTATGATAGAATCTTAGGAAGAACATCTGTTCACGATGTTTATTTCCCGGAATCCGATAATTTAATTGTTGCTTCAGGAGAATTAATTTCTGAAGATGTTGCCAAAGAAATAGAAAAAGCAGGTATTGAAGAAGTAGAAATACGTTCTGTATTGACATGCGAAATGAGAAGAGGAGTTTGTTCGAAGTGTTACGGAAGAAACCTTTCGAATCACCGTTTAGCCCAAATAGGTGACTCAGTTGGAGTTATCGCTGCTCAATCTATTGGTGAACCTGGAACTCAGTTGACCCTTCGTACGTTCCACGTGGGTGGTACGGCTTCGAACATCGCAGATATCTCCGATATGAAAGCGAAAGCGAACGGTAAATTAGAAATTGACGAATTAAGGACGATTGAGCGTAAGAATGCAGATGGTTCTGTTAAAACTATTGTGGTTGGACGTTCGGCAGAATTAAAAATCACAGATGAAAAAACAGGTGTGGTGGTCATGAATGCTAATGTGCCTTATGGTTCTGAGTTAATGGTTTCGGCAAATACTAAAATCAAAAAAGGTGATGTAATTTGTAAGTGGGATCCATACAATGCGCTTATTGTTTCAGAAGTAGCTGGTAAGGTGGTATTTGAGAGTATTCAAGAAAATATTACATATCGCGAAGAAATCGATGAGCAAACTGGATTTACTGAAAAGGTTATCATTGAAACCCGAGATAAAAAGAAATCTCCTGCTATTCATATTGTTGATGCAAAAACGAAAGAGGTATTGAGAGAGTATTCTTTACCTGTGAATGCGCATATTTCTGTTAATGAAGGAGATAAAATAGAAGCTGGTGAGACGCTAGTTAAAATCCCAAGAATGGCGGGTAAAACTGGAGATATTACAGGTGGTTTACCTCGTGTAACTGAATTATTTGAAGCACGTAATCCTTCCAATCCTGCGGTAGTTTCTGAAATTGATGGTACAGCCACCTTCGGGGTTATAAAGAGAGGTAATAGAGAGATTAAAATCACTTCTAAGTTAGGTGAAGTTAAAACTTATCTAGTGCCACTTTCAAAGCATATATTGGTACAGCAAAATGATTTCGTACGCGCAGGACAACCTCTTTCTGATGGTGCGATTACGCCGAATGACATTCTAAACATAGAAGGTCCAACGAAAGTACAAGAATATATCGTAAACGAAATCCAAGAAGTTTACCGACTTCAGGGAGTTAAAATCAACGATAAACATTTTGAAGTAATCGTTAGACAAATGATGTTAAAAGCTGAAATTATTGAAGCTGGAGATACTATGTTCCTTGAAGGACAATCAGTTCATAAAGCAGATATTATGGAAGCAAATGATGCATTGTTCGGAATGATGTTCGTAAAAGATGCAGGCGATTCTGATGAATTGAAGAAAGGTCAGTTGGTATCTGTGAGAAGACTTAGAGATGAGAATTCGAAGTTGAAGAGAGAGGATAAAGCATTGGTTGAAGCTCGTGAAGCAATTCCAGCTACTTCCACGCCATTACTTCAAGGTATCACACGTGCGTCACTTCAAACACAATCGTTCATTTCTGCGGCTTCATTCCAGGAAACTACAAAAGTTCTGAACGAGGCTGCAATCTCAGGAAAAGAGGATCACCTATTAGGATTAAAAGAAAACGTAATTGTTGGACATTTAATACCAGCAGGTACAGGTGTGCGTAATTTCCAAAAGATGATTGTAGCATCGCAAGAGAAGTACGATGAAATGCTAGAAAACGCATAATCAATCTAAATTTATAGGAAAAGGATGGTTTCGGCCATCCTTTTTTGTTTTTGCGTATTTTCTTTACCTATTTTTATAAAAAATTAGTTACTATGTTAGCACCTTTCAATTTACAAAAATGGATCGAAGAAAACAGGGATTTATTAAAACCGCCTGTAGGAAATAAGAACCTTTATAAAGAGGCTGGAGATTTTATTGTAATGGTGGTGGGTGGACCAAACGCAAGAAAAGATTATCATTATAATGAAAGTGAAGAATTGTTTTATCAATTAGAAGGAGATATAACAGTTCGAATTCAGCACGAGGGAAAAGCCAAAGATATTCATATAAAAGAAGGAGAAATGTTTCTTCTTCCCGGTAATACACCGCACTCGCCAATTCGAGGGGAAAATACTGTGGGTTTAGTTATTGAAAAAGTTAGAAAGGGTACCGACTTAGTGGATGGTTTGATGTGGTTTTGCGAAAAATGCAATAATTCTCTTAAGTCTTACAGGTTCCCCCTTGAAAACATTGAAAAAGATTTTATTCCCCGATTTAAAGAATTTTATACTTCTTTAGAAATGAGAACCTGCAAGGAATGCGGTCATGTGATGGAGGCAGACGAAAGATTTGTCTAAATAAAAAGTAGAGTATTATTTACTGATGTAAACCCACTCGTAAATATTATTGTTAATTGATCTTCTCAATTTAAGACGCTTGTTCTTTAATTCTCGAATTTCGAAATTTACGGCTAATGAACCTTCTAAAGATTCAGTCATAGAAATTTGACCTTGACCCTCTAAGAACAACCAGGTTCCGTGTCTATGTGTTGATTGTAACTGTCCTAATTCATTGTTGACAATAGATTCAGAGAAAGTTCCATCTTTTTCTATGGTTAGTTTTGTTTCACCAGAAATTGGTAAGTCGCTATTATTTAAAGTTTGCTTTTCTAAAATCCATTCATTAGTAATTCTCGCCTTTCGAGTTAAAAGTGAAAAGCTTGGGCCATCTGCATATTTAGTGCATGAACCAAGTAATACGAGCGCCATTGAGAAAAATAGTAAAGCTTTCATTTTACGATAAATTTTCCCCAAATGTAATATAAAAAATGTGTGAAGCCAAATTCTTTAAGTTTTAGGTTAATTTGTAAGGTTTAAATTGCATTTAAATTAATTTTGTATTAAGAATGATTGAAGATCAGTTTAAATTCTCAGCTGTTATTCCGATGGCTTGGCCTAACATGACGGCCCGAGCACCGGAGAAGTTCCTCCATTTTTTGAGAAAAATAGGAATTATGAGAAACATCAATGTTCTTGTTGGTCATGCTGCTCTTTTAGTTGTTAAAAAAGACTCTTTCATATACGCGGATTTCGGTAGATACATTACTCCTAAAGGTTTTGGAAGAACAAGAAGTGCTACTACAGATCCAAAACTTGTTTTGCACACAATCCCTAGGTGGTCAGAAGATGGTGAGTTAATGAATTTGATGGAAGTATGCAATGAACTCGAGGGTATTAGTAAAGCAACCCATGGTGAGGATGCTTTGTATGCTTCAGTAATGTATAATGTCAATATCGAAAAAGTTTTGACAGCGATTCATCAATTTCAGGTAAAGGGCTATATTCCGTATAGTGGGTTGAAAAAAAGTGAATCAAACTGCGCCAGATTCGTAACTACTGCTATCATGGCAGGTCTCGACAAACATTCGATTATTTTCAAACGATTTAACAAGCCTTCAACGATTTCTCCAACACCTTTTTTCAATGTTGTGGCAGGTAATTTCGAAGGAAAATATTTGGTTTGGAAAAATGGTCAGGGAACTTGGTTTCAAGATAAACCTAGTGCAGCTCGTCGCGATGTGTTAATTAAATTGTCGTATTCATTTCGTTACAAAAAAGCTAAGTTATTACCAACTGATGTAAAAGAAGGTCAATTAGCTGAACCGACGAAACCAGAAACTCTTCCAATTCAGGCGTATTATCTTGGCGGAATTGGAGAGGGAGCATGGCATTTTATTGAAAAGCATGACGATAATCACCTCAAAAAAGTACGGTATTACGCTGATGGTCAATTTGAATACGAGAATATCTATGAAGTAGATAAGGATTGGGTAAAGGATTTTGAAAATAATTATTTGGAAATTACCCACGACACTCATTTTTCTTGGATAACTTTGTTACATAAGGAATCAAATACAAAAAGGAGATTTTATGCCCGAAACAGCGCCCACAAATAATAAAGAGAAATTATTGGAAATATTGGTTTCTGGCTGTGATGAGCGAATTTTTCTTAGACCAGAAACACTAGCAAATAAATACCATTTAAATCCTCTAAAATATGAAGGTTTATTTCACCGAGGATCATGTACTTGCGGAACTTTAACACCTTTTGGTTATGAGGTTGCTTCTAAATTTCTTGAGAACTTCATTCCGGACGAATACCAATTGTTGATTGACCGTCAAACGATAGATTTAAAAGGATTATTAGACGATGGTCAGTATGATTTTGACGTCTTTTACGGTCCGAGTGGTAGTGATATGATGTACTTACCGTTAATTTTTCAAGCATTATTGCATGGAAAAAAAGATATCATCAATATTGTTTCTTGCCCGGAGGAACTTGGTTCTGGTTCTAAAGCAGCGGCAGAGGGATTATTTTATGCTGAATGGAATCAATTTGGCAAAAGAATTCCTTTAGGAAAAGAAGTTGCTGAAAATATAAAATCAAAAGTTTTCTATCTAGCGGCACGAGAGGAAACCGGCCATATTTCCAATAGGAGCGAGGCTATTCGTAAAATAATAGCAGCACATCCAAATCAACCTATAATTGGAAATTTAGTTTTTGGAAGTAAGTCTGGTATTAAGGACGATCTAGCAATTATTGATGAATTTAAGGACGGAATCATGTGGGTTGTGGATTTGTGTCAGTTTAGGACAGATCCCGTTTTGATTCATTCCATGTTGAGTAAAGGTGTAATGCTTATGGTCACAGGATCTAAATTTTATCAAGCGCCTCCGTTTTGCGGTGCACTTCTAGTACCTAAAACTTGGTCTGATAAATTTATAAATAAGGATGCATCTATCATAAAAGGTTATGAACATCTGTTTTCTTCCTATGATTTTCCTCCTAGTTTTAAAGAAATAAGAAGTCAGCTTCCAAATGAAATAAACGTTGGTCTTCGTATGCGTTGGGAAATTGCCATTCAAGAAATGAAGGCGTTTTTAGCGTTTCCTTCGGTTGAATCGAACGCACTTATCAGAAGATGGAACCAAGTTGTTACAGGAAGACTTGCGCAAAGCGATTATTTTCAACTAATGCCAAATATGGAGTTAACGAACGACAGTATTGTTTCCTTCATGGTTCTGGTGGATGGTTACGCCTTGGATAATGTCCATTTGAAGAAATTATTCGATTATCTTGTCCTAAACGAACACGAAGGTCTACAAGGATTTAACCGCGTGTTTATTGGTCAACCCGTACAATATGGCGAAAAGTCTTTCATAAGATTGGCGATTGGTTCTTATTCCATTAGACGCCAACTCGCGAATAAACGCTTTATGCCACAAAATGATTTAAAACTAATTGAAATCATTGAAAAGGCTGTAGATACCTTGTTTAGATGAAGGCATTAAAAGAAGAGGCACTTTGGACTGTTAAACAGTTGTCAGAAATTCAAAAAACTGAAGATACAGCTCTAATTTTTCAATCATGGAATCAATTAGAAAAGTATTTATCGCATCTTAAAAAGGTATTTTCATCGTTTGATGCGTTGCACGCAATCGCAATAAAAACCAATCCTCATCCGGCGGTACTTCGTTATATCGTTTCTAAAGGTTTTGGTTTAGAGGCTGCTTCCATGGAGGAGGTTGAAATGGCCATTTCAGCTGGAATTGACCCAATAAATTTAGTATTTGACTCACCAGTTAAAACAAAATCAGAAATAATTGCGTGTCATAATTTGTATCCTGAAATCAAATTAAACCTGAATTCATTGGACGAATTAAATCGAATTCCTGAAAATCCAAATTTTACGATAGGTCTACGAATTAATCCAATGACAGAAACAGGATCACCAGAACTTTACCATGTATCGCATGATGAATCGAAATTCGGGGAACCAATTTCAAATCGAGAGGCCATTCGTAATGCTTGTTTGAATTACCCTATCTCGCAACTACATGTGCATTCTGGAAGTGCTTTGGGAAATCTTCAAAATGCCGTAAATGCAATAGCTGAAGTTGTTGCATTAGCAGATGAAATCAATGAGCTTTTAAGCATAAATAAAATAACGAGAAGGATTCAACGAATAGATATTGGCGGTGGATTGAAACCTGAGTTATTGTCAGAGGAACCTTCGCAAATGATGAAGTATGCTGATATGTTATACAATCAGACAGATTTACGAAAATACCAAGTAGTTACAGAATTCGGTCAGTGGTGCCATTTTTATTGTGGTTTTGCGTTATCCGAAGTTGAATATGTACTGCAACGCGGAAAAAAGCAATTGGCCTATGTCCATTTGGGTGCAGATTTTCTCTTGAGAGATGCTTATGTGAAACCAAGAGGAATTGAATTTGTTGCCTTAAATAAGAATTTTGAAGTCAATGAAGAATCCTTTGAAACTACAGATATTGCTGGACCTTTGTGTTTTGCTGGTGATTACCTACAAAAAGATGCTCAGATTCCGAAACTGAAAGAAGGAGACCATCTTCTTATGTTGGGTACGGGATCAAATTCTTATGCTTTATGGTCAAGACACTGTTCTAGAGCCATTCCAAAGATAATTGGTGTTGATTTTGAAAAACAACAACTAGCGATACTTTCTGAACGAACAAAATTTTATTAATATGAGAATAAATAAACTATACTTAATTGCCTTAATTTCATTGGTAATCTCTTGTAAAAATCAACCTGCTGATGTAGCTACTCCTGAACAGGTAAAGGTTGAAAAAAAGGAGCAAATCGTTCATCCAAACAAAATGTTAACGGCAGAAATTACTGGTATGACATGTGAGCAAGGTTGTGGTGGCTCGATTCGAAAGAATTTAAAAGCTACAGGGGGAGTTTCAAAAGTTGAATATGATTTTATTATCGATGCTGAGAAGCAAGTTTGCCGAATATATTTCGATTCAACTAAAATAAATGAAGGAAAAATAAGCGAGGTTGTAAATACAATTAATGAGGAGCAATTCCAGATCAGGGTTCTCAGTGTTCAAGATGTAGCCAAAAAGTAATGAAACTATTCTACCGAGAAGTTGGCGAGGGAAGGCCATTTGTTATCTTACATGGTTTATTTGGCTTTAGTGATAATTGGGCCACACACGCTAAAAAACTTGCGGACTATTACAGAGTTATATTGGTAGACTTACGCAACCACGGCCATTCACCTTGGTCAGATGAATTCACCTACGAATTGATGGTGAGAGATTTAAAAGAATTAATTACACAACTCGATCTCCCGAAATTTATTCTTCTTGGTCATTCTATGGGTGGAAAAGTAGCGATGCGATTCGCACAGATGAATCCCGAAAATTTGGATAAATTAGTGGTTGTAGATATGGGAGTTAAAGCCTATCCCCCCCATCATCAACATATTATTTCAGCAATAAACTCCCTAAACGTTTCAACTATTTCAGCGAGAAGCCAAGCTGAACAACACTTACGAAATTATGTAGATAATGAGGGTGTTATACAGTTTTTATTGAAAAATCTTTATTGGAAGGAAAAAGGAAAATTGGAGTGGAGAATGAATTTTCCTGTTTTAGTTGAAAATATGTCTGAGATTTTAAAAGATATCCCTAAGAATGAGTCGTGGGTTTCAACTCTGTTTATCAGAGGCGAGCTTTCCAATTATATTATAGATGAAGATATTACGGATTTAGAGTCAATATTTCCAGATAGTCAACTAGTCACAATACCTGATGCAGGACATTGGGTACATGCCGAAGCACCGGATACCTTTTTGTCTGAGGTCTTGTCTTTTTGCTTGAGATAAAAAAAAGCCTCTGTACGAGGCTCTGTTTAATTTTGAAATAAAAAAACGGATTTTTTCTTTAGTTTTTTGTGTTCGATGGATTTACTGTAGTTGATTAAAAATTGAATACTGTAATTACTCGGCTTTTCCGTATCTTTATTTTCAGTAGAAAGATTTTTTAGGTATTTATTGACCATAGGCATTTTAAATTTAATATTTAAACGACAGATAAATTTAAATATTGTAATTGAATAGAAAAGTGCGTGACTAATTCGTTCAGTATGTTTAACTTTTCAATTCATTGCTTAACTTTGCTGACCAATCAACAAGACGAAACAGAATGGAGGACTTTTTAAAACCAGGGGTAGTTACTGGAGATAACGTTCAGAAATTATTTGCTTACGCAAAGCATAAAGGATTTGCTTTGCCTGCTATCAATGTTACGAGTACTAGTACTGTCAACGGTGTTTTGGAAACGGCAGCGCGCTTGAATGCTCCAGTTATTATTCAGTTTTCAAATGGAGGCGCTCATTATTTTGCAGGCAAGGGTTTGGATAATAAGAATGAGAAAGCTGCAATATTGGGAGGAATATCAGGTGCAAAGCATGTTCATACAATGGCTGAGGCTTACGGAGCGACAGTTATCTTGCACACAGACCATTGCGCCAAAAAACTTTTACCATGGATTGATGGCTTGTTGGAAGCTGGAGAAGAATTTTATAAACAATCAGGTAAACCTCTTTATTCTTCTCACATGATAGATTTATCGGAAGAACCAATTGAGGAAAATATTGAATTATGTAAAGAATATTTGACTCGTATGAGCAAAATAGGAATGACCTTGGAAATAGAATTAGGAATCACTGGAGGAGAAGAGGATGGTGTAGATAATACAGATGTTGACAATTCGAAACTATATACCCAACCTGAAGAGGTTGCTTATGCATATGAAGAGTTAAGTAAAATTTCTCCAAGATTCACCATTGCTGCTGCTTTTGGTAATGTTCATGGAGTTTACAAGCCAGGGAATGTAAAATTGACTCCCATTATTTTAAAAAATTCTCAAGATTACATCCAAGAAAAGTATAGGACATCTAAAAACCCAATAGATTTCGTTTTTCATGGAGGTTCCGGCTCAAGCGTAGAAGAAATTCGAGAAGCGATTGGTTATGGTGTTATTAAAATGAACATAGATACGGATTTGCAATTTGCATTTACCGAAGGTGTTCGTGATTATGTATTAAATAAAAAAGATTATTTAAGAACTCAAATAGGTAATCCTGAAGGCGACGATATTCCAAATAAAAAGTTTTACGACCCAAGAAAATGGTTGCGAGAAGGAGAAATCACCTTTAACAAGCGATTGGAGCAGAGTTTTTCAGATTTAAATAATATTCAAACCATATAATTTATGAGTTGGTTCAAAAGAAATAAGGAAGGTATAACTACTTCTACAAGTGAGAAAAAAGAAACCCCAGAAGGGTTATGGGTGAGGTGTTCGAATTGTAAAACCTTGTACACTTCGGATGATTTAATGAAGCATAATTACGTGTGTGAAAGATGTTCGCATCACGAGAGAATTGGTTCAGAGGAGTATTTTCAACTTATTTTCGATGAAGGTAAATACACAGAATTGGATGCAGATTTGTCGTCAGGAGATCCATTGAAATTTGAAGACACAAAAAAATATGCAGACAGAATCAAGTCAACACAAAAAGCTTCGGGATTAAAGGACGCTGTTCGATCTGCAAAAGGTATGTTGAATGGAAGAGACTTTGTAATTTCGGCAATGGATTTCGGTTTTATAGGTGGTTCGATGGGATCCGTAATGGGTGAAAAAATTGCACGGGCAATCGACGAAGCCATTAAAATTAAAGCTCCTTTCATGATTATCTCTAAATCAGGAGGCGCCCGGATGATGGAGGCAGGATTTTCACTTATGCAAATGGCAAAGGTATCTGGAAAATTAGGTCAATTAGCGGATGCCGGTTTGCCGTATATTTCATATTTAACAGATCCTACCACGGGTGGTGTTACGGCTTCTTTTGCCATGCTTGGAGATATTAACATAGCTGAACCTGGCGCATTGATTGGTTTTGCTGGTCCGCGTGTGGTTAAAGAAACAATTGGAAGAGATTTACCTGATGGTTTTCAAACGTCTGAGTTTTTATTAGAACATGGATTCTTAGACTATATAATTGACAGAACCGAAATTCGTGAGAAATTAGGCATGTCAATAACCCTATTTATGTCTT
Source organism: uncultured Lishizhenia sp. (assembly GCA_964562965.1). GTDB lineage: Bacteria > Bacteroidota > Bacteroidia > Flavobacteriales_D > Crocinitomicaceae > UBA952. Next base: position 16,435 of record CAZLVX010000006.1, on the reverse strand, counting down.
AAAATTCCCTTTTCAATTCGAATAAATTAAGGTACTTTTGTTACAAACAGTAACTATGAGGAATTACCTTTTTTTATTTTTTCTGTCGATTGTGTTGAGTACGAATGCTCAAGACACGACGTGGGTGCAAACATTCACATTTGATTCAATTACAACGCGAAGGGCAAATTTTAATTTCCCTCAAGAATTAAATAGCAAACGGTTTGAGAAAGTGTTGATGTATTACAAATTGAAATGTAGTCCGTTAACTACCTGGGATCAATACGATTGTGGAGAATGGGATTATTTAACCTACACCAGAGTGTTTGATCATACTGGAATTTATGATTCAGTTCGAAAAGATGGGAATCGTTACTTAGCAAATTGGGCGAGTCCTGGAACAATTGATTATACACCTTGTCCAAATGCTATTTTTGACACATATACACGAATAGAGCAAGAGAGATCCGCGTCTGGTTTAAGTTCATCGCCTCTAAATGTTGGAACAAGTAGTTCATCTGTAATTTTTAATACCGCTAGCAAAGGTTCGCGCTTTCAGCAATTATTGACGGCAAATGAATTGACTGCTGCTGGTATCCAAGCCGGTGATATCCAAGGAATGATGTTGGAAATCTTAAATATTGGTTCCAATGGTCAGTTGTTGAGTCCGCGAATTTCAATAAAAGCAACAACTACTACATCATTAACTTCTTTTCAAACGACTGGTTTTTTAGAAGTCTATAACCGAACAAGGAATGCAGGAAATCCATTAGTAGTTGGTGCGAACGAATTTTTGTTCTATCAACCTTTTACTTGGGACGGAACAAGTAATTTAATTATTGAATTTAATTATTCATCTGATGAGCCATCTACAAACGGACTTATCTTTTCTACGGAAAATGTAGCTGGAAATCAGGCATTATCTTATCCTGAAAGAAACGGGTATTTGAATTTATCTGGCACGAATTATACCATGACAGAATTATCAGATTTTACGGTTGGACAAGAATTGACCGTAGAGTTTTGGGCGAAAGGAAATGGAACGGCAGGAACGAATACAACTTTGTTAGAAGCATTTGACACATTAAATAACAGAATTCTCAATATTCACATGCCTTGGAGTGATAATAACGTTTATTTCGATGCAGGTATTTCATCAGGTTATGATCGAATTAATAAAACTATGAATGCTTCAGAGATGGATAACACTTGGAACCATTGGGCTTTTGTGAAAAAGCAAAGTACAGGTGAAATGTTCATCTATAAAAACGGTGCTTTGTGGCATTCAGGAACGAATAAAACACGAAATATTGGTTATATCCATCGTTTTGTTTTAGGTGCAAATGTTGACCAAGGTTTAAAGTGGAAAGGTAAAATAGATGAGTTTAGATTCTATAATTCTGCACTTTCTTCCGCAACAATACAAGCCAATTATTTGAATAAAATTGATGCGACCCATCCAAATTGGAATAATCTACTTGCTTACTATGATTTTGATAATGAAAATTACGCGATTGATCAATCAGCAAACGACAACTTATTAATGCCATCCGAACATAACATGATTCGTTTTGATGAGGTTGCAGTTTGTGGAGTTCAGAGTTCAACTCAAAAACCAGTTATTTCTCTACTTCAAGGAACGGTTAGTTCAATAGCTTCCAATGTTTCCGTTCAAGAAAAGAGATTAAAACCACGCACGGTAATTTTCGAGCAGCAACCAATCAATAGACATTTTGAAATTGCGAATGCCTACGTCGGAACTCAGCAGGGAAATAATATTCAATACGATGAAAATGGTCAGATTTTAGCGCAGGTTCCTTTTGTAGCAACAAATCAATTAGTGAATGAGCAGATAACCTATTATAACCCACCGTTTGAGCTAGTAAAGGATGTTGAAATTGCTCGCTATATCACACCTTATGGAATCCAGTTTGACCTTGGGCCTAATGGATTTTCATGGATTTATGACGTAACGGATTACCAAGATTATTTGCGAAACACCGTTGATTTAGCAGCGCATAACACGCAAGAACTTCTTGATTTGAAATTCGCATTCATTGAGGGAATTCCGCCTAGAGACTTACACAAGCGTGAACCAATCTGGTCGGATTTCAGGTCCTATGGTTTTGCGAATATGGCCAATGACATTGATTTACAAGCGAAAAAAATTCACCTTGCAGATACCTCGCAAAACTTTAAAATTAAAACGAGAATGTCAGGTCATGGACAGGTAGGAAATTTGGCTTGTTGTGAGTGGGTTCCCAATAGTCACCAAATTAAAGTTGATGGCGTTACACGTTTCAATTGGAATATTTGGGAAGAAACAGACTGTGGTGATAATCCAAATATTGGACAAGGTGGAACTTGGCCCTATGCCCGTGAAGGCTGGTGTCCCGGTGATCGAGTGAAAGAGTATGAATTTGAACTCACACCTTTTGTTACTCCTGGAGATAGTGTTGAATTGGATTATGTCATTAATCAAGTTCCAACAAATGATCCTGGACAAGCAGGAGGAAATTACATTGCAGCGTATGATTTGATTTCTTATTCTGCACCAAATTTCCAGAACGATGCAGCCATACAAGATATTCTTAATCCGAATAATTGGGAATATTACAGCAAATGGAACCCAACATGTTCCAATCCAAGAATTATTTTGAAAAATACAGGATCCAATCCACTAACTTCATGTACTATTACAACATGGATTACATACGGTGTTTTTGCAACAGTTAATTGGACAGGAAATTTAGGATTTCTTCAGGAAGAGATCGTCGAAATTCCTGTTAATGATTTAAATTTTTGGAGCGATTGGGATAGCACTAAAACCTTTCGAGCATTTGTTCATAATGTTAATGGAATTGAAGGAAACGATGAATACAATCAGAATAGTTTGAAAAAAGCACATTTTGAAGCACCTGAGAGAATTGATGGACCGTTCTTCGTTTGGTTGTCAACGAACAATAAAGCAAGTGAAAATAATTACCGTCTAGTGGATCATGCCGGTAATGTTATCTTTGAACGAACGCAATTAACCAATCAAACGCAATATAAGGATACGTTTGACTTGGCACCAGGATGTTACAGCATAATAATTGAAGATACGGATCACGATGGTTTGTCTTTTTGGTACTCATCTCAAGTAGAAGGAGAAACAGCAGGTACTATGCGATTGAGACAAGTAGGAGGCTCATACATAGAGTTCTTTCCAGGAGATTTTGGGCATTATCATCGTTATGATTTCTCAGTTGGTTTCACCATGGATATTAAGGAAAACGAGTTAAAGCACGATATTAGTATTTTTCCAAATCCAAGTTCAGGTAACACGACAATTGAAATTTCCGGATTAGTGGATAATCATGCTGAATTAGAAATTGTAGATTTATTCGGACGTGTTATTCTCCGAGAAGACATGAACGCATCTCAATATTTCGCTGAGTCTTTTGTCGATGTTTCGATGTTCCGTTCGGGTTCCTATCTCATTCGAATTAAAACGGGGAAATCTGTTTACACAAAATCATTTTCTAAATTGTAAATATGGTAACAAATCTGAGTGAAAAACCATCCATTTTTTGTCAATTTATTGCAGAAATAAGAGATGTTAACATACAAAAGGATCCAATGCGTTTTCGTAGAAATATGGAACGAATTGCTGAAATTATAGGCTATGAACTATCTAAAAAACTCCCCTTTCAACCTAAGGAAGTACAAACACCTTTAGGTATTTCGCCAACACCTATTTTGAGAGAAAAACCTGTATTAGCCACCATTTTAAGGGCAGGGTTATCAATGCATAATGGGCTGTTGAATATGTTTGATGGATGTGAAAGTGCATTTATTTCTGCCTATAGGAAACATACGACACCCGAAGAATTTGACATTTATGTTGAATATATGGCAGCGCCACAATTGGATAATAAAATTTGGATTATAAGTGATCCCATGTTGGCTACTGGAAATAGTATGGTTACGGTTTACAAAGCCATGTTAAAAGTCGGAAAACCAAAAAAGATTTTTATTGTTTCTGCAATAGCAACGCCAGATGCATTGGAATTAATTAAACGAAACTTCCCAGATAACACTGAGGTTTTTGTGGGTGCAATTGACAAAGAGTTAACTGCACAATCGTATATTGTTCCCGGATTAGGTGATGCAGGAGATTTAGCTTACGGAGAGAAATTATAATATGAATTGGACAGGATTTTGGAGTGTGTTTTTATTGGCAACATTTAAATTTATGTTTGCTCCGTTTGGAGGTGTTCCTTTTGAACTCAGCTTTTTAGAAACGTTTTTGGCAGCATTTCTTGGTGGATCAATTAGCTCTTGTTTATTTTATTTTTCTGCGAATTATTTTTTAAAAAAAACGAAGAAGAAGGAAGGGGCAAAAACTCACACAAAAACAAATAAGTTGATCGTAAGATTGAAAAGAAACGCAGGAAAAATTGGCGTATGCTTTTGGGCTCCATTTTTTTTATCCATACCTGTTGGAAGTATTATTACGGCTAAATTTTATGGAAAATACAGAAGTACATTTCTTTTGGTGTTACTAGGTATGGCACTAAATGCGGGTATTATGACAACCTTAGCCTATGTCGTTTTCGGATAAGCACCTTTTTTTTGATCTCGACAGAACGATTTGGGATTTTGACAAGAATTCAATTTCAGCGTTAAAGCAAATCATTTCAGAGGAAAACATTGACGAATTGTCGAATTCCTTTAGTTCGTTTCATTCTATATACAAAGAGGAAAATTCGAAATTGTGGGAAGCATATGGTAAAGGCTTTATTTCAAAAGAAGAACTAAGATACGGACGCTTTAAAAATACACTGGCGAAATTCTCCATTCACGATACTGAAATAGTAAAGCGCTTCGGTGATGCATATGTTGAGATTTCTCCTCTTCAAAACCAGTTAATTCCCGGTGTTGAAGAGGCTATTCGATCGCTGAATAAATTTGGATTCCCAATGCATATTATTACCAACGGATTCAAAGAAGTCCAATTTGTAAAATTGAATAATTGCGGATTGAGTTCTTATTTTAAAGAGGTAATTTGTTCTGAGGATATTGGCGTAAATAAACCTAATCCGGAGATTTTTTATCATGCGCACAGAAAAGCAAATACATTGGCGAGAAATTCAGTGATGATTGGCGATGATTACCATGCCGATATTCACGGTGCGACAAGCTCAGGAATGAAAGCGATATTTTTCAATCCAAATGGAAGGAACAACTATCAACACGAGCATGAAGTCAAGCACATGGATGAACTCGTTTCGAAAATTTTGTCGGTAATTTGAATTAAGCTAACTGCTGACGCAAACGTTCGTAAAGAATCATCCCTGTTGCAACTCCAACATTCAAGGAAGATACACCGCCTTCCATTGGTATTTTCGTTCGAACATCAGCTAAGTTTAATAAATCTTGTGTGATTCCATTTTCTTCTGAACCCATAATAATCGCAACGTTCCCCCTGAGATTTACTTGATATAAAGGAACACTCGATTTTTCTGTACAGGCAATTAGACGTAAACCACTTTGTTGTAGGTAAAATAACGAATTTTTTAAGTGATCTGTTTTACAAACAGGAATATTATGCAACGCGCCGGCTGAGGCTTTCATCGCGTCGGAAGATACTAATGCTGAACCCGATGAGGGAATAAGAATGGCATCCACACCTTGACAAGCCGCTGTTCGGGCAATAGCGCCAAAATTTCGAACATCAGTGATTCTATCTAAAACTAGAATGCAGGGCTTCTTACCTTCTTCTAATAATTTGTCTACCAATTCTTCAATTACATGATAAGAAACTGGAGGAATAAACGCAACAATTCCTTGATGATTTCCTGTGGTTAGCGAATCTATTTTTTGTGCAGGGACAAATTGTAATTGATAATGTTTGCCATGAAGGGCTTCTTTTAAGGTTAAAAAAGTTTCCTTTTGTATTCCTTTTTGAATTAGAATTTTGTTGAGTTCTTTATCCGACTTTATCGCTTCAATTACGGCATGCAAACCGTATATGATATCTGTTCGCTCTTTTCGTTGGTATTCTCTTTTTTGTTCTTTCATTTTTCAAATATAAATTCTATCGCCACATTACCTTCTAACGTTTTTGCCACTGGACAAGCTTTTCCAGCCTGAATTACTTTTTTTCGAGTCAACTCGTCCCAGTTATTTCCTTCTAATGATATGCGAATTTCAATTTTATCGATTTTCCTGGGATTCGCACCCATAATTTTGGTTACTCTCGCTTCAGCATGGTTGAAACTAATTTCATGTTGCTGACAATAGATGCCCATAATAGTAAACATACAAGATGCTAAAGAAGTTGCCACTAAATCAGTTGGAGAAAAAGCCTCTCCTTTACCATGATTATCAATAGGGGCATCCGTAATAATCGTTTTTCCCGAAGATAAATGTGTACATGTGGTGCGAAGATTTCCGGAATAGGTGACTACTGAAGTACTCATGAGTACAAAGTTAAGCCATTTAAAGGAGAGTTTCATAGGAATATGGTGGAATAAATTACCTTTGTGCAACTCTTATTCCTCATTTATCGTCTTTTAAAAATATGAAAAATATAGCTTTTCTGCTTTTACTGATGCAAGCATTCATTAGTAATTCTCAAAGTATACCTTGTCCCTTTGTGAATGCTGGTCCAGACCAAACTGCGGATTGTTCGTCGGCTGCCGGTTGCTCAAATTTGACGGCTACATTTTTAGATATTAGGGAAACTTCAAGCTATACAGTAGAATCTATTCCACATTCTTTACCTATTCCCTACAACCAATCAGGAGGCTCTCAAGTTTCGGCAAATACTGATGATGTTTGGAGTTCGATAATAACACTGCCATTCACCTTTTGCTATTATGGTCAAACCTATACTACGTGTAAAATAGGTTCTAATGGTTCAATTTTATTTGGTCCTACTACTTCCGGAGGTGGACAACCTTGGGCTTTTTCTGCAAGTGTTACTAATACTACCGGGATAAACGGTGCGGGCCATGTTTTAGGTGTTTATCACGATATTGATCCCTCTGTATGTGGAACAATCAAATGGTACGTTTCAGGAACTGCGCCTTGCCGACAATTTATTGTTTCTTATAATGAAGTATGTCACTTTTCATGTAACTCAATTAAGAGTACACACATGATGGTATTGAATGAAACTACAAATTATATTGATGTGTATGTTCAATCTAAACCGATATGTTCGGGCTGGAATGGAGGGAGGGCCGTTATTGGACTTCAAAATTTTGCTCAAAATGGTGGAATTACAGCTCCAAACAGGAATACCACTCCAACTTGGACGCCTGCCACTGCTGAAGGCTGGAGATTTAAACCTGCAGGAACACCTCTATATACTTTGGAATGGTTTCAGGGTACAACTTCCTTGGGTAATTCGCCTACAATTTCTGTTTGTCCATCAACTCAAACGACATACACCGCACAATTTACCTATACCCAATGTGGAGCTTCTACCCCAACAGTTTTAACAGACGACGTAACCATAACTCCAGCCCCAGGGCAAATTACAGCCACTATCTCGCCGCAACAAAGTATTTGCGGTCAAGCAAATGGTTCGGTATCAATTTCAGCCTCTGGAGGAAGCGGAACTCTTTCTTATTCGAGTGATAATGTGAATTTTGGATCTAATTCAAGCTTTTCAGGCTTAACTGCTGGAAGTTATACTTTTTATGTTCAAGATCAAGGAGGTTGTACGGTTTCTCTCCCAGTTCAAATTACCGATTTATCGACCTTAGCAGCCACAGCGGATAGTATTCCAACCCTTTGCAATGGTTCAAGTGATGGTTCTATAACTATAATAGCAACAGGAGGAACTCAGCCATATTCTTACACTTTAGGTAGTGGATCTTCTCAAACAAATGCGTTATTCAGCAACCTTTCTGCAGGGTCTTATTCACTAATTGTCAATGACGCTCAGGGCTGTCAAGTTACACTTAGTCAATCTGTAACAGAACCAACAGCTGTACAATTAACCCAACTTTCAACAACTAATTCTACATGTAACTTGCCGAATGGCGGACTTGAAGTAAATGCTACTGGAGGTAATTCTCCTTACATCTATTCAATAGATAATTTCTCAACAAGCCAACCTACCGGACTTTTTGCAAATATTTCAGCATTAACCTATACGGTAGAAGTTCAAGATGCTAATGGTTGTGCTTCCCAAATTAATGTTGTGGTTAGTGGCGATAATTCTGTTATTGCTGTCCCTGGAAATTCCAATCCTACTTCTTGTAATGGTTCAAGTGATGGGCAACTTTCGGTCTTCACTTTTGGCGGACCTGCTCCTTATCAATTTTCTATTAATGGATCAACATTTGGAAATGATTCAGTTTTTACTAATCTATCCGCAGGAAACTATACGATTGCTGTTCAGGATGCTAATGGGTGCATTGATACTTTAATCATGCAGGTAGCTCAACCAACTCCACTTATTGCAAATACTTCAACTCCAATTACGGTTTGTATTGGCGAAAATGTTACGTTGACTGCTAGTGCCTCTGGCGGAACTGCTCCTTATTCTTATTCATGGAATGGGATAAATCAAAATCCTTATACCTATACGCCAAGTTCAACCCAAACGGATCAATTAATTGTTACGGATGCCAATGGATGCTCGTCAACTGGGCAAGTGCTCACAACGGTACTTCCATTGCCAATTGCTAGTGCTGCTGCAACCCCAACAACGGGCGGGGTTCCATTAACTGTTTCGGTAATAAATCAGTCACAGAATTCAACATCGTTTAGTTGGGATTTCGGAAATGGTTCAACTACTCAGACCTCTGATTTAAGTAACGTAAATACTACTTATCAGAACGATGGTACTTTTATAATAGAATTAATAGCTTCTAACGGTCTTTGCCAAGATAGTTGGTATGACACAATTGTCGTGATTCCATTTTTACCCTTAGACATAGAAGTACCAAATGTATTCACACCGAACGCAGATGGAAGTAATGAAGGATATTTTGTTTGGACTCAGAATGCATTGTCAATTGAGGCAGTTATTGTAAATCGTTGGGGAAACACTATGGTAGTTATCAACGATTTAACATTTCAATGGGATGGAAAAACTCCTAATGGAACCGATGCCGAACCAGGTGTTTATTTTCTTAAGTATAAAGTAACGGGAATGGACAACACGGTAAAAGAAGGTCATACTTTTTTTCATTTAATTCGATAGAAAAGTTTTTTTACTTTATTTTTGGGTAAAAAATTTAAAATGAGAATTTTACCCTTTATTTTACTTTTTTGTTCTTTCTTGAGTTTTGCCCAAAACAGTTGGGTTAAGGAGTTCCAAAGACCTAAGCAATTCATTGAAAATAAGGGTCAATTTGATGAGTTCTCTACTGAGAACTTCGGAAAAGTTTTTTTTGCCGTTGATTTTGGCAAAACCAAAATTTTATTTGCTCAAAAAGGAGTTTTGTATTCCTTTCTAGATTCTGATAAAATTGCAAAAGAAAAAAGGGAAGAGCTTGCCAAGAAAACAGAGGTAAAATCTATTTTAGACCATAAAAGTAAAGAACAGCTCAGCGGTAAATTTCTGTTTAATTCGGATGCCGTCACTATGCTTTGGGAAAATTCAAACTCCTGTAAAATTGTTGCTGCAAATAAAACGCAAGATTATCACAGTTACACATTCAAGGATAAATCAGGGAAATACAAAAATGAAAGTCAAATTAGCGGTTTTGAACAAATTACCTATGAAAATATTTATCCGAATATTGATATTCAGTACACCGTTCATCCTGAATCAGGGGTGAAATATGCTATTATTCTAAAACCGGGAGCAAATCCTTCAGATGTTAAAATGCTTTATGACAGGGAAATAAAGTATGAAGGTGGAAAGATTAAAATCCCAACGCGCTTTGGAGATATTATTGATCACGAACCTTTTACATTTTACGGAAGAGGACAAGAAATAAAATCTTCGTTTAGACTTTCTGATTCAAAAACTGTTCAATTTGACTTGGATAACTACGATAAGAATCAATTGGTAATAATTGATCCATGGACGCAAACACCTTCATTTGCAACAAACTGGGATTGTGTTTGGGAATGCGACAAAGATGCCTCAGGAAATGTCTATGTTCTAGGTGGAATAATGCCAATGCAGATTTTAAAGTATAACACTGCGGGTGCTTTGCAATGGACATATAATACACCTTACGATACGTCAAATGTTTGGTTGGGTACGTTTGCTGTAGATAATTTAGGTAATTCCTATGTGACAGCTGGTTCAACTGCTCAAATTCAAAAAGTCAATTCATCTGGTGCTTTGGTTTGGAATAATGCAAATCCGGTAGGAGCATTCTCGAATGCAGAGTTTTGGACGATTACCTTTAATTGCGATCAATCAAAGCTCGTTGTTGGTGGAACGGGAGGATCTGCTCTAACCTTAAAAGCCACAGTTTACGATATTAACGTGAATACTGGAGCAGTTATAACCAGTGCTGATTTTTCTCAAGGAAATGCAACATCTATTCCTCCGACCATCCAAGAAGTCAGGGCAATATGTGCTTCACCAAGTGGCAAATATTATTTTATGACACAAGATACCGTGGGAGCGTTTAGTCAAAACTTTAATTTGTGCTCTGGAAGTCCGTTGTTGTATAAAATTGACAACTCCTATGATCTTGGCTATAAATGCGAAAATTATCGCTACGACAATTCTGGAATCTGCGCTATTAAAGCCAATAACAGTTTTTATTACACCCAAAATGGATCAAGTGTTCACAAGCGAAATTTACAAACTGGAGCAATTGTCACTATAGCGGCGATACCTGGCGGAGCGGCAACAACTTCCTTGGGAGATTTTTCCGTGAGTAATAGTGGGTTAGATATAGACGATTGCGGTAATGTTTATGTAGGATCATCTACAGGAGTTGTGAAGTATGATGCAAACCTTACTCAATTAACAACTTATCCCACTTCATTTAAAGTGTATGATGTTCATGTTTCCACTTCAGGAGATATAATTGCAGGAGGCAGCACTGGTAATTCTTCCAACGCAACAAGAACAGGTTACATTCAATCCTTTGCAGCAGCAGCTTGCGCACCGCTCGCTACAAACTGTTGTGATGCCACTATTTGTCCCGTTCAAAGTGTTTGTCAAAACGATGCATCTTTCACGTTGACAGCTGCTACATCCGGTGGGACATGGTCAGGACCGGGAATGAATGCCACTGGGACTTTTAATCCTGCCTCTGCTGGAGTTGGCACACATACCATTACATACACGCTAGCATGTGGATCAGAAACTACAACTATAATTGTAAGTCCTTGTCAAGCATTAACCGCTTGTGTCGAAACAAACGGAAGTATTACTGTCACTGGAGGTGTTGGGCCATACACATGGGCAACATATCAAGCAGCTACCAATACACCAATTACCAATCAAGCGCAATGTCAGGCATGCGGATATACTTGGTTTGGTTTTCAATGCCTAAACGGATTTACACCGGTCACATCTTGTTCAACACCAGCTCAATGGGTAAATTTTGCAACTGGAACGAATGCAACTCCACCTGCTGGAGCCACCCAAGTTCAAGTAACAGACAATTCAGGAACGGTTACTGTTTTTACTATTTCAATATTGTCGGCTTGTAATTCTGTACCTTGTCCAACTATTACGGTTACGAACTCATCTCAGACAAATATTTCGTGTAATGGTGGAACAAACGGTGCTGTTACTGTATCTGCTTCTGGCGGCACAGCTCCTTACGCTTATTCATGGACTCCAGGTAATTTAATTGGTGCTACACAATCAAATTTGGCAGCTGGAACGTATACAGTTACTGCAACTGACAACGCGAACTGCACAGGAACTTTGACAGTGAATATTACCCAACCAACTTTACTTCAAGTCACTCAAGGTTCAATTACACCTGCTTCATGTGGAAGTAGTAACGGGGCCGCAAGTATTTCTGTTTCAGGTGGAACTGCACCTTATTCTTATGCTTGGAATCCAAATGTTGGTTCCACTGCTAACATTACAAATGTCGCTGGTGGAAATTACTCGGTTCAAGTTACAGACAACAATGGATGTCAACAATCACTCAATATTACAATTACAACAACCGGTGGTCCAACGATTTCAAGCGTAACTCCTACAAATCCAAATTGTGACAATCCAACTAGTGGCCAAATAGTTATTAGTGCATCTGGATCCGGGACTTTGCAATACGCATTGAATGGAGGTGCACCTCAAAGTTCTGCAACCTTTACCGGTTTGTCATCAGGAAATTATTCTATTACGGTTACAGATGCGAATGGCTGTGTCTCTACATCCTCAACAACTTTAACGAGTCCACAGAATTTTTCTTTAAGTCCTGGGAATATCGTTTCAGCAGATTGTGGAAGCACAAATGGTTCAGCATCGGTTATAGTTACAGGAGGATCGGGTAATTTTCAATACTTATGGAATCCTTCAAATTCATCAACATCCAACGCAACTAATTTAGCCCCTGGGAATTACACTGTCACGGTAACAGACAATTCAACGGGTTGTGTTCAAAACCTTCAAATAACGGTTCCTGCTAATGGTGGACCTTCAATTACTAATGTAAATGTTTCTGGAGTTTTGTGTTTTGGAGAACAAACAGGTAGCTTAATTGTGACCGCAACTGGCGGAACAGCTCCTTACACTTATTCGTTGGATGGAGCTACGGCTCAAAGTTCAAATTCATTCACAAACTTATCTGCAGGAAATTATACTGTAACGGTAATTGATGCAACAAGTTGTCCTAATTCACAGGTAATAATAATAACAGAACCTCAAGAATTGACTGTTAACGCCGGTAACGATGTATCCTCATGTGCCAGCGATCTTGTTGATTTAAGTGCAGCAAGCACCGGAGGAACAACGCCCTATTCTTATTTATGGTTTTCTACTCAGAATGGACAAAATGTACAAGTTCAACCGACTCAATCCACTACGTATAATGTTCAAGTAACAGATGTGAATGGTTGTACGGACACAGACGTAGTCGCGGTCATTATTATCCCATGTGGTTCTTTAGTTGTTGAGGTTCCAAATGTGTTTACTCCAAATGGAGATGGCAACAATGATACATACGGAATCAATTCTCTAAATGCTATTTCTCAAGAAGCCATCATCGTTGATCGATGGGGAGTGAAAATGGCCGAACTAAATTCTCCTAACGCAACTTGGGACGGCACCTCAAATGGCAAAGAGGCCACCGATGGCGTTTATTTTATTAAATATAGAATTGTTGGACCGAATGACACAGAAGAAATAGGCCATACGTTCTTTCATCTGATTCGTTAATATTCTATTTTATTGATTATTTTTAGCCTTCTAAATTAAGGCAATGAAAATATTATGTACCTGTCTGCTTGTTTTAGCGACAATATTTAACGCAGTATCTCAGAAAAAAACCGATAAAAAAGAAGGTGCTAAGTTACCTTATGATGCTTCTACCGTTTCCTCTTTATCATTTCGAATGGTTGGTCCGGCATTAACTTCCGGAAGGGTTGCAGACATTGCTGTTCACCCAAAAAATAAGGATAAATGGTTTGTTGCAGCAGCTTCAGGTGGTGTATGGTATACAGCGAATCACGGTATTACTTTTTCACCAATTTTTGATAATTATGGTTCTTATTCCATTGCTTGTGTTGAATTAGCTCCTTCAAATCCGAATACTGTTTGGGTAGGGACAGGAGAGAACAATAATCAGCGATCTGTTGCATACGGAGATGGTGTTTACAAATCTTTGGATGGTGGAAAATCTTTCGTTAACATGGGATTAAAAACGTCTGAACACATTGGGAATATTATAATTCACCCGACAGATGAAAATACAGTTTGGGTAGCGGCATATGGGCCACTTTGGAGCAGCGGTGGCGAACGTGGAGTATACAAAACTACCGACGGAGGAAAAACTTGGGAAAGAACTTTATTCGTTTCAGAAGAAACAGGAATAGCAGAAATAGCAATTGACCCTGAAAATCCTATGATTTTATATGCATCGGCTCATCAACGAAGAAGACATGAATGGACATATATCGGAGGTGGACCCGAATCAACTCTTTATAAGTCTACTGATGGAGGAAAGACATGGAGAGAAATTTCAGCTGGATTACCAAAGCAAGATATGGGACGTGTTGGCATTGCTGTTGCGCCGTCTGATCCAAATTATATATATGCAATTGTAGAAGCTCGTTATGGTAAAGCTGGAGTATACCTATCTACAAATAAAGGTGAAAGCTGGTCGAAACAAGGGGATTTCAATACAAGCGGGAATTATTACCAAGAAATAATGGTTGATCCGTTAAACAAAAAGAAAGTATTTGCAATGGATACTTATTTACATCACAGTGAGGATGCTGGTAAAACTTTCGTAATGACAGGAGAATCAAATAAACACGTGGACAACCACGCCATTTGGATTGATCCTGATAATACCAACCATTGGATTGTAGGTTGCGATGGGGGAGTATATGAAACATATACCCATGCGAAAGAATGGAAGTATTACAACAATCTTCCAATTATTCAATTTTATAAGGTTACTACCGATAACGCAACACCTTTTTATAATATTTATGGTGGAACGCAAGATAATAACTCAATGGGAGGACCTGCGGCAACCACAAACGTGGCGGGGATTTTAAATTCAGATTGGTACATTACAAATGGTGGGGATGGATTTGAGTCTGCTTGTGATTGGTCAAATCCATCGATTGCCTATGCTCAAGCTCAATACGGTTGGTTGGTTCGATACGACAAAGTTTCAGGTGAAAAAGTTCCCATACAACCGATGCCAGGAAAAGGTGAAGATCCTTACCGTTGGAATTGGGATGCTCCACTCATAGTTTCCTCTCATGATCCATCTGTGCTTTATTTTGCAGCAAATAAACTCTTTAAGTCGAATAATAGGGGTGATGATTGGTCCACGATATCTCCTGATTTAACGCGTCAATTAGACAGAAATAAGTTAAAAGTGATGGGACAGGTTTGGACGATTGATGCCGTTATGAAAAATGCCTCTACAACGATTTATGGAAATGTAGTGGCTTTGGATGAATCGCCAAAGAAAAAAGGACTTTTGTATGTTGGAACGGATGATGGCCTGATCCAAGTTTCTGAAAATGATGGCGGGACATGGACGAAAATAGAACAGTTTCCTGGGGTTCCTGTTCAGACGCGCGTCAATATGTTGACCGCATCCTCTCATGACGAGAATGTGGTATTTGCCGCATTTAATTCACAACGAAACGGTGATTTCAAGCCTTATTTATTGAAATCAACGGATAAAGGAAAATCGTGGGTTTCTATTGCTTCAAATTTACCGGAAAGAGGAAATGTTTATTGTATCAAACAAGATCATATAGATCCTAATCTTCTGTTTGTAGGTACTGAATTTGGTGCTTTTTTCTCCACAGATGGAGGACAAAATTGGACAAAATTAGCAGGATTACCGACTATAGCTGTTTATGATTTAGACATTCAAAAACGTGAGAATGACTTGGTTGCAGCAACTTTTGGACGAGGATTTTATGTCTTAGATAATTATTCGATGTTACGAGAGCTAAAGAAGGAGACGTTGGATAAACGAGCACATTTGTTCCAAATAAAAGAAGCTTTGTTGTATGTACCAATGGATCCTCTTGGATTGGAAGGTACAGGTTTTCAAGGGCACAACATGTGGTCATCGAAAAACCCTAGTTTTGGTGCAACTTTTTATTTGCATTTTAATGAATCTTGGAAGTCCCTTAAAGATAAGCGTCAAGAGAAAGAAAAGGAATTAGAGAAAGAAAAGAAAGATGTTTTTTATCCTACATTCAACGACTTGGTAAAAGAGGAACTTGAAGCAAGTCCTTATTTGGTTTGGTCTATAGTAGATGCGTCAGGAAAAGAAATTAAAAGAACGACGAGTTCTCCATCAAAAGGTGTCAACAAGTTTAATTGGAATTTAAGAACACAATCCACCAACCCAATTGGTAGTGGTGGAAGTGGATTACTCGTTACACCAGGGACCTATTTTTTGAGTGTTTACTACGTTAACCCAAATGAGCAAAAATCAGAACTTTTAATTGAAAAATCTTCCTTCCAAGTCAAAGGATTAAATAACCAAACGCTGCTTGCAAAAAATCCTGAGGAGTTATTTATTTTTAGAGAAGAAGTTCGTGAGTTGAACAGAAAAATCGGTATTTTGACAACTCAAATGGCTGAATCAAAGGATCAAATCAATCAATTGAGTAAGTTGGTTGTGGATGCGACAAATGTTCCATTGGAACTTTCAGGAAACATACAAAAGCTAAAAGAAGATTTTCATCGATTGAATACACTAGTATATGGAGATAACATAAAGTCTTCTAGAGAATTTGAAACGGCTCCATCGCTTTCTTCTCGTTTTGGAATGTTGGAATATCAACTTTACGACAACACCACAGGTGTTACAAAAAC
>CAZLVX010000005.1:16182-36900 GCA_964562965.1 uncultured Lishizhenia sp. | reverse complement strand
ATTTTTTTTCCCAATTCATCTCCTTTGCCTTTGAGTACATTTTGACGAACAACCACTACATCTCCTACATCAATTGCCTTTTCTCGGTTGAATAGACAATTAACTTGGTAGTGCTTTGAAAGTTGACTTGAAAATCCTGCATCTGATCTCCAGTCAATATACTCTTGTTTTGAAAAGTCAAGACGCAATTTAGCTGGAGGTTTAATGGAAAAATCTTCTTTACACGAGAATACTAAAAGTGCAAATGAAACAAAGAAAACTTTCTGAATTATTGATAGACTATTCATTTCCTTTGATAACTTTAATTGTTTTTACCCTTCTTTTGTCCGAAGATTCAACAATAAATTTAAAATTCTCCATTTTTACAAATTCATTGTTTTTCAAAATTCTACCTGCCTTTTCAGTTAACAATCCACCCAACGTTTCCGCTTCGCCGCGATCATCATCAAATGTATCATTTGAAACTTCAAGGACCTTACAAAAATCATTTATAGAAGTTCTTCCCTCAAATACGAATGTGTCTTCGTCTAATTTGGTAAAAACCACCTCATTTTCATCAAATTCATCAGTGATATCCCCGACAATTTCTTCCAACACATCTTCTAATGTTACGATACCTGAAGCTCCACCGTATTCATCCACAACAATTGCCATGTGCATTTTCATTTTTCGAAAATCTTGAAGAAGATCATTTATCTTTTTATTCTCAGGAACAAAAAATGGTTTTCTCACTACACTCTGCCATTCAAAATCTTTATCTTCCGTGTGCGCCAGTAGATCTTTAATATATAGAATTCCGATAACATTATCCGGTTGGTTTTCATATACTGGCATACGGGAATATCCCGCTTCTAAAATAAATTCTAAAACCTCTTTCAACGTCATTTCGTTGTCCACGGCTTCAACCTCGACTCGCGGTGTCATTATTTCAGAAGATTCAGTTTTTCCAAACTTTACTATACCTTCCAGAATCTTGTGATCTTCTTCCGATGTACGTTCATCTTTGGTTAAAGCTAGTGCTTGTTCCAAGTCATCACTGTTTACTTTTTCATTGCGTTTACCCAGTTTTTGAATAAAAAATGAAGAATTCACCAATGCTATTTTTAGCCAAGATATCGGTGGTATTTTTGATAATAAATTCAAGGGTGTTGCCATTAGAGTGACTACTTTCTTTGAATTTGAATTTGCAAATATCTTTGGAGCTACTTCTCCAAAAACTAAGATCAGAAGGGTAATTCCCACCACTTCCGTTAAAAATCGAATTAAAGGAGTGGTATTTTCGAATGGAAGAACATCATCAAGAACAATAGTAGAGAGAATTACAATTCCAACATTGACAAAATTATTTGTAACTAAAATCGTAGCAAGCAACTCCTTAGGTTTTGCTAACATTGAAAGTATCAACTCCGAATTTTTAGAATTCTCTTTTTTAAATTCATCCGTGTCAGATGGTTTTAAACTAAAAAATGCTGATTCTGATCCTGACATCAATGCCGAGACCACCAACAATAAAAGAATTACAAACAAATAGATTAACGTGGTCGAATCCAGAGATGCATACACAGGATTAATTTGAAGGTAACTGGAAGGTTCGGTTGTCGTCATAAATTAAAATGGAGCAGCATCGTCAGAACTGTCACTCAAATCCGTTAATGGAGACGGTAGATTTGATCTATTTTCCTGTGAATATGGAGGTTGGGAGTTTCGTTCGTTACCTTCTAATCGACTCAGGATTGTAATATCGTCACCAACCACCTCGGTAGAATAACGTGTATTTCCTTCTTTATCTTGCCAAGATCGTTTCTTCAACTTTCCCTCCACATAAATCTTTGTTCCTTTTCTAATGTATTTTTCGGCTATTTCAGCTAACCCTCGCCACAACACTACATCATGCCAATCCGTTATTTCCTTTTTTTCACCTGTGTTCTTATCAGTAAAAACCTCGGACGTTGCAAGCGGAAAAGACGCAATCATAGCACCATTTTCTAATCTTCTAATTTCAGGGTCTTTTCCCAAATTACCAATTAAAATCACCTTATTTACGCTGCCGTTCATGTCACAAAGATATAAATTAATCTTAGCTACTATTTTTTCTTAAATGTCTTTTTGGTTTTTCCTGTTGATTTCTGATTTTCAGAAATTTCTAAACATTCTTCTAAGGTAAGTTCCTCTGCTATTTTATCTTTTGGTAACTTGAAATTATCCTTACCAATCTTCAAATAGGCACCGTATTTTCCATTGAGCAACTGTACATCGTCTCTTTCCGAGAATACTTTAATTACCTTGCTTGCGTCAGCTTGTGCTTTTTCAGCGATTAAAACTAAAGCTCGTTCTAAATCTATCGTCATGACGTCTTCGTCTTTAGGAATAGAAACAAATGTTTTTCCTAATTGAACGTAGGGCCCAAATTTTCCTGCATTTGCTCGAACCTCAACCCCATCCTTTTCTCCAAGAATACGCGGTAATTTGAATAATTCTAATGCTTCCTCCAAGGTAATGGTATGAATTGCTTTGTTTTTAGGAAGCGAAGCAAATTCAGCTTTAAGTCCATCTTCTTTTTCATCGCCGATTTGAATCATAGGTCCAAAACGTCCTATTCGAGCAATTATTTTTCTTCCACTTTTAGGATGTTCCCCAAGTAAGCGCTCACCTGTAGCACGTTCGGATGTTTCTAAAGTGTTTTCAACATTCACATGAAACGGAACATAAAACTGATCAATCATTGATGTCCAACCTATATTTCCAGAAGCTATTTCATCAAACTCAGCTTCCACCTTCGCGGTAAACTGATAATCCATGATACTCTCAAAATGCTGCGTTAAAAAATCAGTAACCACAATTCCAATATCCGTTGGTGAAAGTTTATTTCGTTCTTTTCCAGTAGTTTCTTGTTTTTCTATTTCAGAAATTTGATTACCTGAAAGTTCAAGGAATGCATACTTCCGAATTTCACCCTCACGTTCATTTTTTTCTACATACCCCCTTTTCTGAATTGTTGAAATGGTTGGTGCATATGTCGAAGGTCGCCCAATACCTAGTTCTTCTAATTTTTTAACTAAAGAAGCTTCAACAAATCGTGAAGGCGGTCGAGTAAATCGCTCAACACCAGTTATTTTTTCTCTCGTCAAGGTTTCACCAATTTGTACTTTCGGAAGTAGAGCGTCGTCCTCCTCTTCATCAGAATCTTCTATTACCGATTCCAAATAAACTTTGAGAAAACCGTCAAATTGAACAACTTCTCCTTTCGCCATAAAGTACTGACTTGCATTAGGTAAACCTGTAATTTTAATTGTTGTTCGTTCAAGTTGAGCTGGTGCCATTTGACTTGCTATAGCTCTTTTCCATATTAACTCATAAAGGCGTTGTTCATCACGATCTCCCGTTGTGGTTTGTTGATTAAAATCAGTAGGTCGAATTGCCTCGTGAGCTTCTTGAGCACCCGCCGATTTCGTAGTGTATTTCGTAGGTTTTGAATAGGTATTACCGTAAAATCCTTCAATACTTTGACGAGCAGAATTCATGGCTGTTTCGGAAAGATTTACAGAATCTGTTCTCATGTAAGTAATTTTGCCCGATTCATATAATCGTTGTGCAACGCTCATTGTTTTGGTAACTGAGAATCCTAGCTTTAAACTCGCCTCTTGCTGAAGAGTTGATGTAGTGAACGGTGCTGACGGGTAACGTGTGGCAGGTTTTTGTTGTACATCGTCAACTACAAAAGTGGCATCCGTACAAGAATTAAGCAAGGAAAGTGCCTCTTCCTTAGTTGAAAGCTGAGAATTTAATTCTGCTTTTAATAAACCATTTGCACATTTGAAATTGGCATTAATTCGAAAAAAGCCCGAAGTATTGAACTTTTCAATTTCACGTTCTCTTTCCACAATGAGTCTCACAGCAACTGATTGTACCCGGCCAGCCGATAAACTTGGACGAACCTTTCTCCATAAAATTGGCGAAAGTTCAAACCCAACAATTCGATCCAAAACACGTCTAGCTTGCTGCGCGTCTACCAATTCTTTATTTATTTCTCTCGGTTTTTCGATGGCCTTTAAAATCGCGCTTTTGGTAATTTCATTAAACGTGATTCGCTTCGTTTCTTTCTTTGCTAAATCCAAGGTTTCATACAAATGCCAGGAGATGGCTTCTCCTTCGCGGTCTTCATCAGTCGCCAACCAAACTATTTCAGCGTCTTTTGCTAATTTTTTCAATTCCGAAACCACTTGTTTCTTGTCAGCCGATACTTCATATGCCGGGGCATATGAATTACTCAAATCTATGGCAAGTCCTTTTTTTGCTAGATCTCTAACATGTCCAAAACTTGACTTCACCACAAAATCTTTTCCCAAATACCCCTCAATCGTTTTTGCCTTCGCTGGGGACTCCACAATCACAAGATTTTTTGCCATTTTAGTATTTTTTGAGAACAAATGTATTGTTAATTGAATGGAAAAAACAAATACTTTTTTTAGTTTTTTACCAAGCTTATCTTATTAACCTATGGTTAAGAATTTTGTTTTGATATATTTTAACAAACATCAAAAAAATTAACCATGTCATTTTGTCAGCCATTCGTAAATCTTTACTTTTGTACTTAAATTTTATAAAATAAGTGGAAAACAAAGTAATAGACGAAGGCAGACAGGGAGAAGCGATCACAGTGGGTGAAATTAAATCAGATGGCAAAAAACTATATCTTGAAAGTTATGGTTGTCAAATGAATTTCTCAGATAGTGAAGTGGTTGCATCCATATTAACCAACGAAGGATTTTCCACAACTCGAAATGTTGACGAAGCTGACGTAATTCTATTAAATACATGTTCCATTCGAGAAAATGCAGAAACGAGAGTTCGCAACCGGTTAACTGACTTTAAAAAAAAGAAAGAAGATCATCCAGAGCTTGTGGTCGGAATTCTTGGGTGTATGGCGGAACGCTTGAAGAAGTCGCTATTGGAGGAAGAAAAACTTGTAGATTTAGTTGCCGGGCCAGATGCTTATCGCGATTTACCTAATCTTATTGAAGAGGTCGGAACCGGACAAAAAGCGGTTAATGTGCTACTTTCAAGGGACGAAACCTACGCTGATATTTCACCAGTTCGACTTGACCAAGGCGGAATTAGCGCCTTTGTAACCATCATGCGCGGATGCGATAATATGTGCTCATTTTGTGTAGTTCCGTTTACTAGAGGAAGAGAACGATCTAGAGACCCACAAACCATTGTTGAGGAATGCAGAGATTTGTTCGAAAAAGGATACCGTGAAGTAACTTTATTAGGCCAAAATGTTGATTCTTACCGATGGAACATTACCTCAAAAGGTGAAATTAAAGACCCCTCACTTCCAACAACTAATTTCGCACAGTTAATGGAAAAAGTGGCCTTGGTTTCTCCTCTACTTCGCGTTCGTTTTAGCACATCTCATCCTAAGGATATGACGGATGAAGTATTAGAAATTATGTCTAAATATGAAAATATCTGTCCCTACATTCACCTTCCAGTGCAATCCGGAAACACGGATGTTTTGTACCGAATGAACCGAGGCTACAGCAGAGAATGGTATTTGGAACGAATTGACGCAATTAAAAGAATCATTCCAGATTGTGCAATTTCAACAGATATTATCACTGGTTTCTGTGGAGAAACGGACGAAGAACATCAAGATACTTTATCACTTATGGAAAGTGTTCAATACGATTTTGCCTACATGTTCAAGTATTCGGAAAGACCTAAAACTCTAGCCGAACGAAGATTTCAAGATGATGTGCCTGAAGATATCAAAGGTAAAAGATTGAACGAAATTATTGAAAAACAGCTCTCACATTCGTTGAAGTCGCATCAGAAACAAGTTGGAACGCTTCAAAAAGTATTAGTAGAAGGTCCATCCAAGCGCTCTGAAGATTTCTACTGTGGGAGAAACGGACGTAATTCCATGGTTGTTTTCCCAAAAGAAAACGCGACGAAAGGAAACTATGTTATGGTCAGGATTGAAGAATGTACTTCTGCCACTTTACTAGGTAAAATTGAACAATACGTTTAAAAATGAATGTTCTACAAGTTAAACAGCGTTTCGGAATAATTGGAAATTCTCCATTACTCAATCGTGGACTTGAAGTGGCGATTCAAGTTGCACCAACAGATATATCGGTATTAGTAACAGGAGAAAGTGGAACGGGAAAGGAAATAATCCCTCAAGTGATACACCAACTCAGCGCAAGAAAACATAAGGAATATATTGCAGTAAATTGCGGCGCAATACCAGAAGGAACGATTGATTCAGAATTATTTGGACACGAAAAAGGTTCGTTTACCGGGGCAAGTGGAAGCAGACAAGGGTATTTCGAAGTGGCAAACGGTGGAACTATTTTTTTAGATGAGGTAGCCGAACTTCCCATGCAAACGCAAGTTAGATTACTGAGAGTATTAGAAACGGGAGAGTTTATTCGCGTGGGATCCTCAAAGGTCATTAAAACAAATGTTCGTGTGGTAGCTGCAACCAATGAGAACATGCATCAAGCCATTTCTTCAGGAAAATTTAGAGAAGATTTATATTACCGACTAAACACTGTGCCGATTCAACTTCCTGCATTGAGAAACAGACAAGAGGACATTCACCTTTTATTTAGGAAGTTTGCGCACGATTTTGCCGATAAATACAGAATGCCTGCAGTAAAATTAACCGATGAGGCTGTGGTTTTACTCTCGCAATACAGTTGGCCAGGAAATATTCGTCAGTTAAAAAACCTGGTTGAGCAATTATCAGTAATTGAAACTTCACGTGAAATAGACGAATACATGTTGGCATCATATCTTCCTAAACCAACAGAAAAAGTTCCAATACTCCAATCCCAAGCAAACGCGGAAAATTTTTCAGAAAGAGAATTAATGTATAAGTTTCTTTTTGACATGAAAAAAGATCTAACTGATTTAAAAAAACTCGTGCTAGAGGTACTGACACAAGGCATAGGAGTTCCTTTAAATGCAGACCAAACGGAAGTACTTAATAGGTTTTACAGTGAGGTACAGACCAATGGATTATCCTCCTATGAAACGAGTCGGGCCTTACCAACTTCAAGTGATCACCAAATCAGTATTACAAAGCCTGTTGACAATTTTGAGCATCATGAAGAATTTGAAGAATCCTTGTCATTAGAAGATCGTGAAAAAGAATTAATTAAAAAGGCACTCGAAAAACACAGGGGAAAACGAAAATATGCAGCCGCAGAGCTTGGTATTTCTGAGCGTACCTTATATCGAAAAATTAAAGAGTTTAACTTAGGTTTTTTGTAGATGAAGGCTTGGAAATTAATCATACTGCTTATTCTAACTTCAGGGTGTAAATCCATGAGTATTTCATTAAAAGATTCGGGTAGCACTCCTGAAGAATGGAAGTCATTTTCAATCAAAACACTCGAATCTAGTGCCCCAAATTGCCCTTTGAGTTATACTGCTAAACTAACAGAAGATTTAAAAGATGCTATTCAGAATAACACGAGACTTTCGCTGAATACAACAACAGGAAGTGGGGAAGTTTACATCGAAGGTGTTATTAATAATTATCAAGTAATGCCTATCGCAATTCAAAATAATAATAGCGCGGCTCAGAACAGATTGACAATTGGAGTTCAGTTTAATATTAATATTAGCGCTCCAAAGACAGAAACTATGAATCTAACCGCAACACGATTTGCAGATTTCAATGCTTCAACAAATTTAGCATCTGTGGAAAATCAGTTGCTTGAGGATATTAATACGCAATTAGCACAGGACTTAATTAATAAACTTTTAGGAAATTGGTAAATGATCTCTAAACAAGAAATACAACAATTATTTACTAATCCTTTGGAGTTAAACAGGATTGACCCAAGCGAACTTAAAGAAGCAGTTGCTCATTTTCCTTTCTCAACCTCGCTCGCTCTTTTATATCTCCAATCTTTAAATGCAAAAGGAGATTTAAGGTTTCAAGAAGAACTAAACCGACTTGCTATACGCATTACAGATCGAACAGTTTTATACACACTTGTTAAAGAGACAGAATTCGAGAAAGCAGAAGAAATTGAAATTGAGCCATCTGTAATTCCAATGGAAATTCTGAAAGGAGGGAAAACAGAGGAAGAAAGTGAAGAAGATGCTAAAATTGAATCTTTAGATGAACAAACTCAAGAAATAGATTCACCAATCGAAAATTCGACTGAAGATATACAAGTTGAGGAAGTTATGTCAACAGAAGAAATTGACGAAGTAGAATTATTAATTCAAGCTGGAGCTGCCCAAGCTGGTTATATAATTGAAAATGAAAAACAACTCATCGACTCAGAAAAAAAGGATGAACTTAAATCTGCTGAAAATGAAGAATCCAATTTAAACGAACAAAAGCAGCAAGTACCTCTTAAAAAGTTAGTTTCTACATCCGATAAAAAAGAATTGACAGGAGAATTTTCTTTCACCCAATGGTTGAATTTTACAACTGAAACAATTCAGTCCGTCGAAGAAATTGAGGAAAAAAATCCTATCATAGAGCGCATTGATCGCCCGAAAAAAGAATTCTATTCTCCGAGTAAAAAAGCAAAAGAAAGCCTTGATGAACAAAAAATGCCAGTTAGTGAAACATTGGCGAAAATTTTTGAACTACAAGGAAATTTCCCCAAGGCAATATATGTTTATGAGCAATTAAGTTTGATTTATCCAGAAAAAAAGACTTACTTTGCAACCCAAATAAAACAAATCAAAAAGAAAATTAATTAAGTCATGGATTTCATTTTATCAGCGCTTACAATTTTAGCCAGCATACTATTGATTTTAGTAGTATATGTTCAAAATTCCAAAGGTGGAGGATTAAGTTCCGATTTTGGCGCGGCAAACCAATTAGGGGGTGTTCAAAAAACAACAGAATTTATCGAAAAACTTACTTGGTCATTGGCTGGAGTAATTGTCGTTGCCAGTATTTTAACAACTATACGTCAAGAAAAACCAGTGGTGGAAGAACCTGCTAAGCAAGAGCAACAAAAAGGTGGCGCACCCCAAGGAGGTCAACAGCAACAGCAGCAACAACCTGCAAAGTAACTTTGATTTATACCATTTTTAAATGTCAGTATGTCACAGATACTGACATTTTTTATTTAAAAAAATACCAAAAATTGAAAAAATGTCCTGCCTTTCGAGATGGCATGGTATTAGTCTAAAACGAGTTCAAATTTTAAAATTAATTCATATTATATGTCAGTTAAATTCAAACCCTTGGCAGACAGAGTTCTGATAGAACCTGCGCCAGCAGAACAAAAAACCGCTAGCGGAATTATCATTCCAGATACGGCAAAAGAGAAACCTTTAAAAGGGACTGTTGTAGCCGCTGGGACTGGTAAAAAAGACGAACCCATGACCGTAAAAAAAGGAGACACCGTTCTTTATGGTCAATATTCAGGTACAGAGATTAAAATCGATGGAAGTACCTTTCTGATCATGCGTGAATCAGATATTTATGGAATTTTTTAATTAACCTTAAATCTTAAAAAAAAATGGCAAAAGATATTTATTTCGATGTTGAAGCAAGAGAGAAATTAAAAAGAGGTGTTGACGCATTAGCAAATGCCGTTAAAGTAACGCTTGGTCCAAAAGGCAGAAATGTAGTTATCGGTAAAAAGTTCGGTGCGCCTCATGTAACGAAAGATGGTGTTACCGTTGCAAAAGAAATCGAGTTGAAAGAAGTTTTCGAAAATATGGGAGCGCAAATGGTGAAAGAAGTAGCTTCAAAAACAGCCGATATTGCTGGAGACGGAACTACTACCGCTACAGTACTTGCTCAAGCCATAATTCATGCAGGACTTAAAAATGTGGCTGCAGGGGCAAATCCAATGGACTTAAAACGTGGAATTGATAAAGCCGTGGCTGAAGTTGTTAGAAATTTAAAGAAGCTATCAAAAGAAGTTGGTTCTGATAATTCAAAAATTAAGCAAATTGCATCGATTTCCGCTAATAACGACGAAACTATCGGTACGTTGATCGCAGAAGCGATGAAAGTGGTTGGTAATGATGGTGTAATTACCGTAGAAGAAGCTAAAGGCACAGAAACTGAAGTAAAAACTGTTGAGGGAATGCAATTCGACAGAGGCTATCTTTCTCCTTATTTCGTCACGAACGCTGAGAAAATGATTACAGAAATGGAGAATCCATTAATTCTAATTTCTGAAAAGAAAATTTCAAGTATGAAAGAACTTCTTCCAATTCTTGAACCAGTTGTTCAAGCTGGAAAAGGACTTTTAATTATTGCCGAGGATGTTGATGGTGAAGCGCTTGGAACATTAGTAGTCAACAGATTAAGAGGTTCATTAAAAGTTGCCGCAGTCAAAGCTCCAGGTTTTGGAGATAGAAGAAAAGCTATGTTAGAAGATATCGCTATTCTTACTGGAGGTATGGTTATTTCTGAAGAAAGAGGAATGACTTTGGAAAATGTATCAATGGATATGTTAGGTTCTGCAGCTAAGATTGAGATAGATAAAGACAACACAACTATCATCAATGGTAAAGGTAAAAAAGCAGACATTACCTCTCGCGTTCAACAAATAAAAGCTCAAATCGAAACAACAACATCCGATTACGATCGTGAAAAACTTCAAGAACGACTTGCAAAATTAGCCGGTGGAGTTGCAGTTCTATATGTTGGGGCAGCTACAGAAGTTGAAATGAAAGAGAAAAAAGACCGTGTTGACGATGCACTAGCAGCCACAAGAGCTGCTGTAGAAGAAGGAATAGTGCCAGGTGGAGGTGTTGCTTTAATCAGAGCAATTGAATCTTTAGATAAATTGAAAGGTGAAAATGAAGATGAAGAGACTGGAATTCAAATTGTGAAAAGAGCGGCTGAAGAACCACTTCGTCAAATTATCGCAAACGCAGGAGGTGAAGGAGCTGTAATCGTTCAAAAAGTTAGAGAAGGGAAAGATGATTTTGGATACAATGCACGAACTGAAACTTACGAAAAACTTTACAAGGTAGGGGTTATCGACCCAACCAAGGTTACACGTATTGCAGTTGAAAATGCAGCATCCATAGCATCTATGCTTTTAACTACTGAATGTGTTATTGCTGATCAACCGGAAGAAGCAGGAGCTGCTGCAGCGGCAATGGCAGGAATGGGAGGCGGAATGCCAGGTATGATGTAGGATTACAAGAGCCTTCGGGCTCTTTTCCATTTCGTTCTTCCCGATTATTTTCGGATAGCGCGAAGTGTCTCTATACGAATGACCGTCTTCGGACGGTCATTTTTTTTACAATTACTTAAGAATTTCAAAATTGGAACTATTTTAAATAAGCGTCAGAACTGAAATTTATGAAAAAAAAGATTGATTAATTGAAAGTAGAATGTAAATTTGCGGTTGCACATTAAAAGTAGGAAAACAACTTAAAAACCTTCTAATTTGTAAAAGTTTTATTAACAGTAACTTAGCACATGGAACAACTATCTACTAGTCACGATTACTTCCCACTAATCCTTCAATTTATTGTCGCAGGTGGTTTTGTTGTCTTCACCTTATTTGTAACACACGTTCTTACCCCGCGGATCAAAACAAAAAATAAAGAAGAGAATTTTGAGTGTGGAATAGAATCAGATGGAAATGCTCGTTTTCCTGTTTCTATACGCTATTTCATGACCGCCATTTTATTTGTTTTATTCGATGTGGAAGTTATTTTCTTTTATCCGTATGCAGTAAATTTTTATCAATTAGAACTTGAAGGGCTTCTAGCTGTTATACTTTTTGTAATATTCTTTTTAATCGGATTCTTGTACGTATTTAAAAAAGGAGCTTTAGAATGGGAAAAATAGAAAACTTAGAAGCTATTAACGGGGAAGGTTATCAATTAACGACCTTGGATAAAGCAGTTGGTTTGGCGAGAGCTAATTCAATGTGGCCCTTGCCATTTGCAACCTCTTGTTGTGGAATAGAATTTATGGCCACCATGGGGAGTAGTTATGATCTTTCGCGCTTTGGTATGGAGAGAATGTCCTTTTCACCTAGACAGGCTGATTTATTGATTGTTGCCGGTACTATTTCAAAAAAGTTAGGCCCTGTATTGAAACAAGTTTACGAACAAATGTCTGAACCGAAATGGGTCCTTTCTGTTGGAGCTTGTGCTTCCTCGGGTGGTATTTTTGATACTTATTCTGTATTGCAAGGTATCGACAGAATAATCCCAGTTGATGTTTATGTTCCCGGATGTCCACCTAGACCAGAACAAATTATAGATGGAGTAATGAAAATTCACGAATTGGTTAAAACTGAATCACTCAGAAGAAGATACAACGATGAGTATAAGCATTTAATGAAAAATTACAATATCGAACTGAAAGACGATGAATGATACATTGAAACAAACATTGGAATCGTCCATTATGGAAAAATTTCCAAATGCCATTTTCGACTATTCTGCCGATGAACCTTCGTTTACGTTGAACGCCAGTCAAATTCATGAATGCATCGGATTTTTGAAATCAAATGAAACGCTTTCCTTCAATTATTTAACTTTACTTGGAGCAATACATTATCCGGATAAACCTAGTGAAGAACTATGTATGGTGTATCATTTGCACAGTTGGAAGCATAACCAACGTATTCGTGTGAAAGCTAATCTTTCTATCGATAACCCGGAAATTGATACCATTACAGATATTTTCACAGGAGCGAATTGGTTGGAAAGAGAAACCTATGATTTTTTTGGTGTTAGATTTATTAATCACCCCAACTTAAGACGAATTTTAAACGAAGATTCCATGGATTATTTCCCTATGCGCAAGGAATACCATTTGGAAGATGATACGCGTGAAGATAAAGACGATAGATTCTTTGGAAGATTTTAAGCTATGAAAGATATCAGACAAGAAAAGACTAAAGCGGCACCAAGTTTCTTTGACTCAAAAGAAACAATAGATGGAGACATCGCCACCATTAATTTTGGACCAACCCATCCCGCAACCCATGGTATTTTTCAGAATATTTTAAAAGTAGATGGTGAAAAAATACTGTCGTCAGAACAAACCGTTGGGTACATTCATCGTGCCTTTGAAAAATTAGCTGAAAGAAGACCTTTTAACCAAATTACGCCCATTACCGACCGATTAAATTATTGTTCTTCACCGATTAACAACATGGGTTGGCATATGACCGCTGAGAAATTGATTGGTGCGGAAATACCAAAAAGAGTTGAATACATGCGGGTTATCATTATGGAGCTAGCGAGAATCGCTGACCATTTGATTTGTAACTCAGTTGTTGGTGTTGATACCGGTGCCTTGACTAGTTTCTTTTATCCGTTCAATCAACGTGAGAAAATCTATGAATTGTACGAAGAAGTTTGCGGTGCTCGATTGACTACCAATATTGGTAGAATTGGTGGTTTTGAAAGAGACTTTTCTCCTGAATTTCACGCTAAATTGAAAACTTTTCTTAAAACGTTTCCTAAAGAATTTGAAGAATTTGATTCCATGTTAGCGAGAAATAGAATTTTTATGGACAGAACCAAAGGTGCTGGACCGATTTCAGCTCAACGTGCATTGGATTATTCATTTTCAGGGCCCAACTTGAGAGCTACAGGAATTGATTACGACATTCGCGTAATGAAGCCTTATTCGTCTTATGAAGATTTTGATTTCATTATTCCTGTCGGAGTTAACGGTGACACATACGACAGATTCATGGTGCGTCAAGAGGAAATTCGACAAAGTATACGCATTATTGAACAAGCCTACAACAACTTACCTGAAGGATCTTACAAAGGTGATGTTCCGGATTTTTATCTTCCACCGAAAGAGGATGTATACAACAATATGGAAGCGTTAATCTATCACTTTAAAATTGTGATGGGTGAAACTGAAATTCCAACCGGTGAAGTTTATCATGCAGTTGAAGGAGGTAATGGTGAGCTTGGTTATTATTTGATCAGCGATGGCGGAAGAGCGCCATACAGACTGCAATTCAGAAGGCCATGTTTTATCTACTACCAAGCATACCCTGAAATGATTACCGGTTCTAGTATAAGTGACGCTGTATTGACGTTAAGTAGTATGAATATAATTGCAGGAGAATTAGACGCATAAGATGAAAACACACGTAGATATTTCAAAAAGAAAAGGAGAAAGATTAGAATTTAGTGAGTCTTCATTAGCCAAGGTTAAAGAATTGATGACTAATGTTCCGGAGGGTAAACACAAGACTGCTCTAATTCGCGTGTTGCATATGGCGCAAAGTGAACTTGGCGGTTGGTTGAGTATAGAAACCATGGATTATGTTGCTGAATTACTCAATATAACCCCAATTGAAGTATATGAGGTTGCCACTTTTTATACCATGTTCCACTTGGATCCAACAGGTAAATATGTACTCGAAGTTTGTCGCACTGGTCCGTGCATGCTTGTAGGAAGTGACAAAATCATTGAACACATTGAAAATAAATTAAATATTAAAGTAGGTGAAACTTCCTCTGATGGGATGTTTACGCTGAAAACCGCTGAATGTCTTGGTGCTTGTGGATACGGTCCTATGCTACAATGTCATTATAAAAACTATGAATTTCTAACACCAGAAAAAGTTGACGATTTGCTAGATGCAATGAGAAACGGAACCTTGGAAACTAACTAGTCATGAAAGGAAGAAAGTTACTACTCGAAAACGCTCACATTCCAGGAATTCAAACCTTTGACGTTTACCAAAAAAATGGAGGATATCGAGCTGTCGATAAAGCACTAAAATCGATGAGCCCAGATGAGGTTGTGGAAGAGGTGAAAAAATCAGGCCTTCGTGGAAGAGGTGGTGCAGGATTTCCAACTGGAATGAAATGGTCATTTTTAGCAAAACCTGAAGGAGTTCCGAGGTATTTAGTTTGTAATGCAGATGAATCAGAACCTGGTACCTTTAAAGATCGCTATTTGATGGAGCACATTCCGCATTTATTGGTGGAAGGTATGATACTTTCAAGTTATGCATTAGGTGCAAATATGTCATTCATTTACATCCGCGGTGAGTTCATGTGGATTTTACACATCTTGGAAAAAGCAATTGCGGAAGCCTATGACAAAGGGTATCTAGGAAAAAATATTAAAGGTTCGGGTTATGACCTTGATCTCCGTGTCATGCCTGGTGGAGGCGCATATATTTGTGGAGAGGAAACTGCTTTGATTGAATCCTTAGAAGGAAAAAGAGGAAATCCTCGCATTAAACCTCCATTTCCTGCAGTAAAAGGTTTGTGGGGTTGCCCAACCGTTGTTAACAACGTGGAAAGTATTGCTGCTGTAGTTCCAATCGTAAACGAAGGAGGTGATGCGTATGCAGGAATTGGTATTGGCCGAAGTACAGGTACAAAGTTGATTTCAGCATGTGGAAATTTAGCTAGACCGGGAGTTTATGAAATCGAATTAGGCGTCTCTGTTGAAGAATTTATTTATGGCGACGATTATTGCCGTGGAATAGCAAATGGTAAAAAACTCAAAGCGTGTGTTCCAGGAGGATCGTCAGTTCCTATCCTGCCCCATTATTTAGTTACCAAAACAGCAACAGGTGAAGACCGACTCATGACCTACGAAAGTCTTTCTGATGGAGGTTTTGCTACGGGGTCAATGCTTGGTTCCGGAGGATTTATTGTTTTCGACGAAGATCAATGTATTGTAAGAAACACGTGGAATTTTGCAAGGTTTTATGCTCACGAATCATGTGGACAATGTAGCCCATGTAGAGAAGGAACAGGCTGGATGGAGAAAGTTCTTTACCGTTTAGAAAATGGGAATGGCAATATGCGAGACATCGATTTACTTGCAGAAATAAATAAGAAAATAGAAGGAAATACTATTTGTCCTCTTGGCGATGCTGCTGCTTGGCCTGTAGCTGCTGCAATTCGTCACTTTAGAGATGAATTCGAATGGCATGTCACAAATCGTGAGGAAGCCGTGAAAAGAAATTATGGTTTAAGTAAAGAACCCGTTACAGCATAACTATGGTAAAAGTAACAATAGACGATATTGAAGTAGAGGTTGAATCAGGAACAAGTATCCTCAACGCTGCTCGTAAGATAGGGGGAGAAGTGGTTCCACCAGCAATGTGTTATTACAGTAAACTTGAAGTTTCCGGAGGGAAATGTAGAACTTGCTTGGTAGAAGTTGCAGCTGGTTCAGCAGCCGACCCACGCCCGATGCCTAAATTAGTGGCTTCTTGCTCCACACCTGTAGCAGACGGAATGGTAATTAAGAACAAAACTAGTGATCGCGTCAAAGAAAATCGTGCGGGTGTCGTAGAATTTTTATTAATCAATCACCCCTTGGATTGTCCTATTTGCGATCAAGCTGGAGAATGTCATCTACAAGATCTTGGTTACGAACATGGCAAGGCAAAAACAAGATACGAAGAAGAAAGACGCACATTTGACCCAATTGATATCGGTGATAAAATAAAGCTACACATGAACAGATGTATTCTTTGTTACCGATGTGTTCATACAGCCAATCAACTTACTGATCAACGTGTTCACGGGGTGCTGAACCGCGGTGAGCATGCCGAAATTTCAACCTATATTGAAAAAGCTATTGACAATGATTTTTCAGGAAATGTTATCGACGTTTGTCCTGTAGGCGCACTAACTGATAAAACGTTTCGTTTTAAAAGTCGGGTTTGGTTTCTTAAGCCAATGGAGGGGGAATGTAACTGTGAAAAATGTAGCGGAAAAGCTGTGTTGTGGATGTTTGGAAATGAAATTTATAGAGTTACTTCAAGAAAAGATCAATACGGAGAAGTGGAAGACATCGATGGAAAAACTGCTTGGATATGTAACGATTGTAGATTTGACAAAAAAGATGTCAGCAAATGGACAATAACTGGTCCAAGAGTGGTAGACAGACATTCTGTTATTTCTCAAGGCAAGTATGAAACTAAAATGAACACAAAAATTAAGCGAATCAACTAATGGACTACGCACTAATCATAGAAAAATTCGTCTTGGTTGTAATCCTATTCCTCATTTCATTGGGAATTGCAGCTTATTCCACTTATTTTGAGCGAAAATTAGCTGCTTGGATTCAGGACAGAGTTGGTCCAGATAGAGCAGGACCATTTGGGATTCTACAACCCATAGCTGATGGTATTAAAATGTTTTTAAAAGAAGATTTTATTCCACAAAACTCCGATAAATGGTTATTTATAATTGGACCAGGTATCGCTATGTTTACAGCACTTATTACCTCAGCAATAATTCCTTGGGGGCCTGATATCACGTTGTTCGGAAGAACGATCAGCCTTCAAGTTACTGACTTTAACATTGGTGTATTGTATATGTTCGGTGTAGTTTCCATTGGCGTCTACGGAATTATGATCGGTGGATGGGCTTCAAATAATAAATATTCCTTATTCGGAGCCATTCGTGCTTCTTCTCAAATGATTTCTTATGAACTAGCCATGGGAATTTCATTAATTACAATTGTCCTAATGTCTGGTAGTTTGAGTTTGACAGATATTGTAAACAGACAACATGGAATGGATTGGAACATCTGGTATCAACCTGTGGCATTTTTAGTTTTCTTCATTTGCTCACTTGCAGAAACGAATAGGGCTCCTTTCGACTTACCAGAATGTGAATCTGAGTTAATTGGTGGATATCATACGGAATATAGTTCCATGAAATTGGGATTGTTTTTGTTCTCTGAATATGTGGCGATGTTTATTTCATCTGCTTTGATTGCCATGTTATTCTTCGGAGGATATAATTTCCCGGGGATGGATGCATTTAGCGGTAATCTTTTGGCTGTGCTATGTGTGGGAGCGTTTTTTGCAAAAATTTTCTTTTTCATTTTTGTGTTCATGTGGATACGTTGGACTATACCAAGATTCCGCTTTGACCAATTGATGCATTTAGGATGGAAAACATTGATCCCAATCGCAATAATTAATATGCTCATTACCGGATTAGTAATTGCTTTCAACGAAGGCTGGTTTTAAAAAAGTGCTATGGAAAGTTTATCAAATAGAAAAAAAGTAGTTTCTGACAAACCAATGACGTTTGTAGAAAGTCTTTATCTACCTGCAATTTTTAATGGTATGATGGTAACGCTAAAGCACATGTTTCAGCGAAGGAAGACCATTAAATACCCAGAAGAACAGCGCGTATTTGCCCCTGTGTACAGAGGGATGCATGTACTTAAACGCGACGAACAAGGAAGAGAAAATTGTACGGCTTGTGGTCTGTGTGCTGTAGCTTGTCCAGCTGAAGCTATCACCATGGTCGCCGAAGAAAGGAAAAAAGGAGAAGAGCACTTGTACCGTGAAGAAAAATATGCGGAAACATATGAAATTAATATGTTACGTTGTATTTTTTGTGGTTTGTGTGAAGAAGCGTGTCCGAAAGAAGCTATCTTTTTAACTGATAGAATAGTTCCTACTGAATATGAACGTGGTGAATTTATTTATGGTAAAGATATGTTAGTTGAAAAAATGGATCAACGCATCGATATTACAAAAAGGCAATCAACAGGAAAAAGAGGAACAGTATGACATATGAATTAATTTCTTACATCCTAGGAGGCCTAACAATTGGTTCGGCACTTATGGTTATTTTGAGCTCTCATCCGGTCAGAAGCGTTATGTATCTTGTTATTACTTTCTTTTTCATTTCAGGTCACATGGTCTTGATGAACGCGCAATTCTTGGCAATTGTAAATATTATAGTTTATGCCGGAGCAATTATGGTACTCTTTTTATTCGTTTTGATGTTACTTAACTTGAATAAAGAGAGTGAACCGAGAATGACTTTTGCCTCTCAAATGGCCGCTATACTCGCAGGCGGAACATTTCTTTTGGTGTTATTAGCTGCGTTGGCAGAATCCACTTTACCTCCTATGCCTGAAGGAATGTCGAAACAAATTGCAGATATTCAAAACGAAGGATTGGTGCAAAACCTTGGTCAACTTTTGTTCTCCAAATATATTGTGCCATTTGAAGTTTCATCAATACTCTTTATAGCTGCCATGGTCGGTGCTGTCTTATTGGCTAAACGAGAAAAACAAAATATAGAAGAGATATGATGCCCGCTTTGATTTCACATGCAGAGTTTTCTAAAGACTTTTATTTATTCCTCTGCCCTATCCTATTTACCATCGGTGCCGTTGGACTAATGATTCGTAAAAACATGATTGTTATGTTAATGTGCATTGAGCTAATGTTGAATTCAGTTAATTTACTGATGGTTTCATTTGCCAACTTTTTTGGTCAAGGTGATGCTCATATTTTTGTGTTCTTTATCGTTGTTGTTGCCGCCGCGGAAGCTACTGTTGGTTTATCCATCATCTTAATGGCATTTCGAAACTTAAGGAGCATAGATGTCGATATGTTTAAAAAATTAAAAAACTAACATGACGAACGAACAGTTGTTATACCTCATCTTATTACTTCCGTTAGCGGGTGCTGCAATTAATGGAATTTTTGGAAAAAAGCTTTCTGAAAAAATAATTGGCACCATTGGAACTTTGATGGTTGCCATACCTTTCCTAACGGCAGCAAGTATCTTTGCATCTTTTGACAATCCCATTCACGTGCATGCAATTACGATGCTAGAAATGGATTCTTTTCGTTTGGATGCCGGATTTAAATTAGATAGCCTTTCGCTTTGGATGACCATGATTATTACCGGAATTGGTTCATTAATTCACATTTTCTCTATTGGATATATGCATGATGATAAAGGATTTTACAAATTCTTTACTTACCTAAATCTATTCGTATTCTCCATGCTAATTCTTGTTCTTGGCGATAACTACATGATGTTGTTTTTCGGCTGGGAGGGCGTTGGAGTATGTTCTTTTTTGCTTATTGGTTTTCATTATGCCGATAAAATAAAAGGTATGGAAAACAGTTTGGCTGCGAGAAAAGCATTCATAATGAATCGAATCGGTGATTTGGGATTATTGGTGGCCTGCTTTTTACTTTTAGGGAAATTTGGGACTCTAAACTACGATCAAATAGGCATTGCAACCATTCTAGGTGAATTTCAAAAAGATTCTGTCTTCATGATTTCAGTAACACTCTCTTTATTTCTTGCAGCAACTGGAAAAAGTGCTCAGATTCCATTATTCACTTGGTTACCTGATGCGATGGCAGGTCCAACACCAGTCTCTGCTTTAATTCACGCTGCTACCATGGTGACTGCAGGAATTTACCTAACAATCCGCTCAAACTTCTTGTTTGAAATGGCCCCTTTCACACAACATATCATTTTATTTATAGGATTAGCAACCGCATTAGTAGCCGCCTTTATCGCTATGAAACAAAATGATATTAAAAAGGTCTTGGCCTATTCAACAGTTTCTCAATTAGGATTTATGTTTGTCGCACTAGGTCTTGGAGCGTATACCGTAGCACTTTTTCATGTAACAACACACGCCTTTTTTAAAGCCTTGTTGTTTCTTGGTTCAGGTAGCGTAATACATGCAAATCATCACGAGCAAGACATCACAAAAATGGGAGGTTTGAAAAAATATATGCCGACCACGCACCTGGTATTTTTGATAGGAACACTTGCAATTTCAGGTTTTCCGTTTTTATCTGGTTTTTTCTCAAAGGACGAAATTTTTGCAGCAGCCTTTACTCATGGTTATCTTGTTTTTGGTTTAATGGTGATTGCCGCTGCCATGACAACTACCTACATGTTTAGAATGTATTTTTTGGTTTTCCATGGATCTTTTCGTGGTGACAGCCACACAGA
>CAZLVX010000005.1:4473-16082 GCA_964562965.1 uncultured Lishizhenia sp. | reverse complement strand
ATGATTCTCGGGGTTATTTTATTTGTTGGATATTCACTTTATTACTTTAAGTTTTGGAATTACTAATTATACCTTTTGCATTAGGATTAATTTCTTTTTTAGTCCCAAAAAATAATATTCGATTTTTCGGACTTATAGGAAGTATTGTTCCTGTTATTTTGACTTGTATTCATCTAATGGATTACATTCCAGGGACATGGATTGAGTTGTATCGATGTGACTCAGAAATTCCCTTCGGATTAACCTTTACTTTACATTATGATGGTATTGCTTTGTTAATGTTGCTTCTTACTGCATTTTCTTTTCCACTCATTTTCTTAAGTAATTACAACCGAGAATCAAGTCAATCAAATTTATTTCATGCCCTCGCATTCTTTATGCAAACAGGTCTATTTGGTGTTTTTCTAGCAGGTGACGGGGTTCTCTTCTATATCTTTTGGGAATTTACTTTAATTCCAATTTTCTTAATCTTATATTGGTTTGGAAACGGTAATTATACCACACTTGTAAAATTCTTTATCTATACAATGCTTGGTTCTTTGGCCATGTTGTTGTCGTTGATTTGGTTGAAACAACACGCACCTAGTTTTGCATATGGTGATTTAATCGCAGCGAACTTAACAGAAAAAGAAGGATTCTGGATAATGTCAGGATTCATGTTGGCATTCGCCATAAAGATCCCATTATTCCCATTCCACACGTGGCAACCTAACACTTACTCATCTGCTCCAATGGCAGGTACGATGTTGCTTTCTGCCCTAATGTTGAAAATGGCTTTATTTGGGATGATTAAATGGATGATTCCGTTGGCTCCTGAAGGTCTTGCATGCATGCAATGGATTGTTATTATTCTTGGAGTTTTGAGTATTATTTACGGAGGCGTTATTGCAATAAAACAAACGGATATAAAGAAGATTTTCGCATATGCTTCAATATCTCACCTCGGATTAATTGCCGCTGGTATCATGCTTTTCTCTCAGAACGCACTTACAGCTAGTATGATTCAACTAATCAATCACAGTATTTTATCAATAGGATTATTCTTAGTGGCAGAGATTTTAATAAGCAGAACAGGGACGCAGGACATAACACAAATGGGAGGAATTGCTGAAAAAGCTCCGAAGTTTGCATTTTGGTTCATGATTATTAGTTTCGCCTCCGTATCCATTCCTTTCAGTGCAGGATTTATTGGTGAATTTCTATTATTAAGAGAAATTTCCGAATTCAAACTATCGCTAGGTATTTTAGCAGCCTCCACCTTAGTATTTGGCGCTGTATACATGTTCAGAGCATACCAAATAACAATGTCTGGTCATAAGGAAAATACACAATTTACCGATTTAACCTGGAATGAATGGTTGGTTTTCTGCGTTCTGGGAATATTAGCACTCGTTTTCGGCTTAGCTCCTTATTTAATCGGGGATCTTATCAAGGAAAGCGCACAGCAACTGACACTAATTGTACAAAATAACAGCTAAAAAAGATGGAGGCGATTGTAATCATATTTATTTCTGCATTGATTTCATTATTTCTTGGAATCATGAAAAAACCTACATTGGTTCTTTTGGTTTCTATTGTTGGGTTGTTGGTGGGAGCATTGGTGCAAAACTACGAATGGTATTTTCTTAATGAAAAATATCATGTGCTTGACTTCAATGATGGCAACATTCAATTTTTAAATCTTGCCATTTCGCTTACAGGAGTAATAATCCTCAGTGGTTACAAACATTTTATGGAAGAATCTGCGACCATTGGTGACTTTTCTGCTTTAATGTTGTTCTCTCTAAGTGGAGGTTTATGTTTGATTGGCTTTAAAGACTTATTCATGTTTTTCTTAGGAATTGAAATTCTATCGATACCCTTATACGTTTTAGCCGGGTCAAAGAAAAAATCGGCATCCTCTTCAGAAGCAGCACTCAAATATTTTTATCTAGGTTCTTTTGCTACTGCTCTCTTACTTTTTGGGATTGCGTTGGTATATGGAACAGTTGGAACATTTGATGTAGAGAAAATTGGATTTGTTAGTGTGTTGTTTACTGACCAACTGCCTTCTATGTTCTTCGTGGGTGTTTTATTCATGCTAGCGGCTATGTTGTTCAAAGTAGGTGCATTTCCATTTCATTTTTGGGTAGCAGATGTTTATCAAGGTACACCTTCCGTATTTATGACATATATGTCTTCAGTCGTAAAACTTATCGGAATTTACGCTTTCTACCGCTTATTTGGAATGATGTTTCCTGGTGTTGAAACGTTCTGGTCTATGCTCATAGTAATCGCCATTTTTATTTCAATGTTCATTGGAAATTTATCAGCATTGAACCAAGATACATTTAAACGCCTTATGGCTTTTTCAAGTGTTACAAATGGTGCTTACGCGCTGATGGCAGTGCTCACATTTTCCAGTGACTCCGAAGCGCTATTAGTTTACATGATAGGTTATAGTTTTTCAGTGGTTGCCTTAATGACGATTAATTCATTAGCCAACAATGACGAAGATAAATTAGTTTCCTTATCTGGAATAGGGTATAAAAATCCCCTTATTGGAGTTGTAGGTATAGTTGCCCTTTTATCTGTTGCGGGAATTCCTCCTATGACCGGATTTTTTGGAAAAGCAATGGTTTTTTACCAGGCGTTTGAACAACATATGTGGTTGGTTTCTTTTGCATTGATTAATTCAGCAATTGGTGTATACATTTACCTTAAAATTGCCATGACACTACTTAAAAAAGAGGAAAATGCTCCAATCATTGCGTTAAATTGGAGTCAACAAATAGTTCTTTCCGTTTCTCTCTTGGCTTTATTGTTCGGTTGGACAATAATCTACGTTTAATTATTTAAAACAATAATTTTCAAGCGTATTAACGCTATCTTTGAATACGTTAGCATCTACTTTTGTTCGAATACCACTTACACGTTCACTCTCAGAATACTGATGAAAAACATGATCTATCATTGATAAATCTGTTCCTTCAGTATAGGCTGCAACCCAAATGGGATATCCTACGACTTTTCCGGTTAAACGCTCGTTATAGAAGTTTTTGTAGGTATAAAGAATTGGTTTTACACCAAAATGCTTTTCCGCTAATTGAAGCCACTTGTTTACTCCTTCTACGAGATGCTTGTCTCCTTTTCTACTCGGAGTTTCTACGTCTAAAACTGGAAATAAGTCGCCTTTTTCTAAAGCTACTGTTTCCACAAAATTTCTGAATTGAGCCTCAGCATCTTCATTTGGTCGATAAAAATGGTACGCTCCACGGATGAAACCCAATTGTTTCGTGTAACTCCAATTTCGTTCAAAAAACTTGTCTTTGCCATCTATTCCCATAGAAGAGCGCATTAAAACATACCTGACATCATGGTAGGAATCCTTTACTTCTACCCAATCAATTATTCCTTGGTATTCGCTGATGTCTATACCAAATGGATACCTGTCGCTACCTTTAGGCTTCTTGGTTTGTTTAAGTTCTTGAGAGGCCGAGTTCTCAGAATAAAAAAAAGGTGCAACAAAAAATGCCATGAGGCCTGTTGCGATGCCAGAGATAAACAAAGAAGATCTCCGAACAACTTTATTCTTAACTAATTTTTTCACTTAACTCGTGGAGAAGATCGGGCTCGAACCGACGACCTCTTGACTGCCAGTCAAGCGCTCTAGCCAACTGAGCTACATCCCCTTAAACGGAAAAATTGGCTTATAAATTTCCCGTATGCAAGCAAATATACGAAAGCAACATAACATAATTGCATTAGTTTGTATTTTTACAAAGTGAAATTCAAACTTGAATCACCATTTAAACCAACAGGCGATCAACCCGATGCAATTCTTCAACTCGTTGCAGGTTTGAATGATGGAATCACGCATCAAACTTTATTGGGTGTAACGGGAAGTGGAAAAACGTTTACTGTTGCGAATGTCATTGAACAATTGAACAGGCCTACGCTCGTATTATCTCATAACAAAACACTGGCAGCTCAACTTTATGGAGAATTCAAGCAGTTCTTTCCAGAAAATGCCGTTGAATATTTCGTTTCGTATTACGACTATTACCAACCAGAAGCTTATCTTCCCGTTACCGGAACATACATAGAAAAGGACCTTCAAATCAATGACGAGATTGAAAAATTAAGGCTTCGAGCAACATCAGCATTGTTATCTGGAAGAAGAGACGTAATCGTAGTTGCATCTGTTTCGTGTATCTATGGAATTGGAAACCCAACGGAGTTTAAAAACAGTATTATTCATTTAGAAGTTGGTCAAACAATTCCGCGTAATAAATTCTTATTTAGGTTAGTCGAAAACCTATATACGCGCTCTGGTGATAATTTTGAACGGGGTAATTTTCGTGCAGTAGGAGATACAGTTGATATTTTTTTAGCTTATGCTGAATATGCACTTAGAGTAAATTTTTGGGGAGACGAAATCGAGGCGATTGAAGCAATTGACCCAAGCTCAAGTGAGCGAATTGAGAAATTTACTGAAACAGTACTTTACCCTGCGAATCTTTTTGTTTCGAGTCCAGAGAATACCCGGCGTGCCATGGAACAGATTCAAGATGATTTGGTAATTCAAGTGGCAAATTTTAAGTCCGAAGGAAAAAACGAGGAAGCTAAACGATTGGAAGAACGCGTAAATTATGACCTAGAAATGATTCGCGAATTAGGGTATTGCTCAGGAATTGAAAATTATTCGCGGTACTTCGATGGAAGAAACCCTGGAGAACGACCGTTTTGCTTACTTGACTATTTCCCGGAAGATTACATCATGATAATAGACGAAAGTCATGTTACCTTGCCCCAAGTAAGAGGAATGTATGGGGGAGATCGTTCAAGAAAAATAAATTTGGTCGATTATGGTTTTCGTCTTCAGGCAGCAATAGATAACCGACCCTTGAGGTTCGAGGAATTTGAAGGAATGATTAATCAAGTAGTCTATGTTTCAGCGACGCCCGCGGATTACGAAATGGAAAAATCTGAAGGTATCGTAGTGGAGCAAGTGATCCGGCCAACTGGTCTTTTAGATCCTATAATCGAGGTGAGACCTACAAAAAATCAAATTGATGATTTGTTGGAACTCATTCAAGATCGCGTGACAAAAGATGAACGAGTTCTTGTTACTACGCTGACAAAACGAATGGCAGAAGAACTTCAAAAGTATTTGGATAAAGTAGGCGTCTTGTGCCGTTACATTCACAGTGAAATTGACACCATTGAACGTGTAGAAATATTGCGTCAGTTACGCTTAGGGAATTTCGATGTGTTAATAGGA
The DNA here is from genome assembly GCA_964562965.1 of uncultured Lishizhenia sp. GTDB lineage: Bacteria > Bacteroidota > Bacteroidia > Flavobacteriales_D > Crocinitomicaceae > UBA952. The sequence goes on along the minus strand of CAZLVX010000005.1, from coordinate 10,819 downwards.
GTGAATTTATTAAGAGAGGGTATTGATCTTCCAGAGGTTTCTTTGGTTGCAATATTAGATGCAGACAAGGAAGGTTTTCTAAGAAACGTCAGAAGTTTAGTTCAAACAGTGGGTCGTGCAGCGAGAAATGTTAACGGTTTTGTAGTGATGTATGCGGATAAAATGACAGAATCCATGCGAAAAACTATTGAAGAAACCAATCGCAGAAGAGCAATTCAAGAGTCGTATAATCTCGAAAATGGGTTAACACCTACTCCATTAGTAAAATCCAAAGAAACCATATTAAATTCCACCAAAGTTGCTGATGGAGATTCGAAAAAATATGCAGAAATCGAAGTCGATGCTAACTTGCCACTTGTAGCAGAGGAATCTTCAAACTACGGAAATCCCGAAGAAATAACACAAAAAATAAAAGAAGCGCGAAAAGCTATGGAAAAGGCAGCCAAAGCTCTGGAGTTTATAGAAGCTGCAAAACTTCGAGATTATATTAGTAATTTAGAAAAACAATTAAAAAATGGAAAATACTAGACTTTTACATTATTTCAGAATCATTGCGCTTCTTGAGGGATGCTCCTATTTAAGTTTCGGAATTACAGTTCCTATGAGAGAATTTCTTGATATGCCTATGCCGAATAAAATCGTGGGTTGGATACATGGCGTTTTGTTCATCGCTTATTGTCTACTGTTGTTACAATTGTTTCTGAAAAAACACTGGAATTTTAAGGTAAGTTTTCTTCTTTTCATCCTTTCCTTTATACCATTCGGAACGTTTTGGGCTGATAAACGATATTTAAAAAGTTAGAAGAATTCTAAAAGTTTTTTAAAATCAAGATTTTAGGCTAACTTTACCACCCATGTTGAGAATTATCGCTTTATTATTTTACTTCGTAACTAAAATTTCTTTTAGTCAAGCCAATCTAATATCAGATTTTATTGAACAGAACGGAATAGTATTTTCTTCGTCAAGTTATTCAAGCGATAAAAAAAATTTCATTGGTGTTTCAAATGACGCTCAAAGCATTATCATTTTCCAACTAAAAAATGGAAATCTAAATTTAACAAACGAGTTAGATTTAGGTATTGGCAATGGTTCCTTGCGACCTGACAATTTTCCAAGTTCGAAATTTATTGAATATTCAATTTTTTACATTGGCGAGCTTAGTAATTCCGGAAGAGGGATAATATCTAAAATGACATTTAACAATTATCAAAAATCTTCCAAATCTAAAGCTCCGATTATTTCAACTCGAAATTATGACTTCATTTTAGTTGACGGTAACATCAGCAAAGTCTTCGTAATTGATTACAATGGCGTTATACTTAATGAATCTAAAATAGCACTACCAAAAAATCATATTTCGGAGAACATTAAGGTAAAAACTATTGGTGATGAGGTATTCCTAAATCTAGATTCAGAAGTATCTTCCGAAACTTATGAATTGAACCCGACTACCGGACAATTATTCAAACGAAACCTTAGCGAAGAAGAAAACCTTCGTTAATTACTCCCCGAATCTTTCGATCACTTGTTGTGTAACCCCAGTATTTGAAAACCCTCCGTCGTGAAATAAATTCTGCATGGTGACGTATTTCGTTAGATCGGAAAACATCGAAATACAATAATCTGCACAAGCTAATGCTGAAGCATTTCCCAATGGAGACATTTGTTCTGAAAAATTAATAAATTCCTTGAAGCCTTTGATCCCTTGACCTGCAGTTGTAACTGTCGGCGATTGAGAGATAGTATTAACACGTACTTTTTTCTTGATTCCATAATGGTAACCAAAAGAACGAGCAATGGACTCAAGTAAAGATTTTGCATCGGCCATATCGTTATAATCAGGGAAGATACGTTGCGCAGCTATATAAGACAGTGCAACCACACTACCCCACTCATTCATCGCATCGTGTTTGTATAATGTAGCCAATGTTTTGTGCAATGACATAGCAGATACATCCATGGTTTGTTTATAGTAATCATAGTTGTTCTCTGTGTAGTGTTTTCCTTTTCTAACATTTGGTGACATGCCGATTGAATGCAAAACAAAGTCAATTTTACCACCTAATATTTCCTGTGCTTTAACCACTAAATTTTCAAGGTCTTCTGCGCTTGTCGCATCTGCAGGAATAACTTGGCTTCCCGTTTCTTCAGCCAACGCATTTATCTCACCCATTCGCATGGCTATAGGAGCATTCGTTAAAACAAAAGTAGCCCCTTCTTCATGTGCACGTTGTGCAACTTTCCAAGCGATAGATTGGTCATTTAATGCGCCAAAAATAATTCCTCTTTTTCCTTTTAATAAGTGATTTGCCATTTCTATTAATTTGTAACAAAAATAGTGATTAGTCCCTTTCTAAATTCACAATATCCCATCTTTCATCAACAATCAATTGTGAGGTATTTCGATGAAAAGCAGTATATTTCACATTCAATAAGAACATGAACAGGAAAATTATTTTTTTAATTATTGTTGCGGCACTTGGCTATTTTGTTGACATCTATGATCTTGTGCTTTTTGGTGTTGTAAAAAACGAGAGTTTAATTTCCATACTTCCTAATGCTAGCAAGCAAGAAATTTCGGATACCGGAAAATTTCTTTTTAATATGCAAATGTTCGGAATGCTTATAGGAGGTATACTTTGGGGGATTTTAGGAGACAAAAAAGGAAGAATAAAAGTTCTATTCGGTTCAATTTTGTTGTACTCCACCGCCAATTTAGCCAACGCCTTTGTGACGGATGTACCGAGTTATGCGGTGATTCGCGTCATTGCAGGAATTGGACTCGCGGGTGAATTAGGTGCCGGAATAACCTTGGTTTCGGAAATGATGTCCAAAGAAACGCGTGGCTACGGCACCATGATAATCGTAACGTTTGGTGCATTAGGTGCGGTCGTGGCCTCACTCGTGGGTGCAAAAGGCGAAGCTATTGGTGAATGTCTTTTGGAATTAACGGCTATAGATTTTGCCAATTGGCAAATAGCTTATATTATTGGAGGCAGCATGGGGTTGCTTTTGCTACTCATGAGAGTTGGAACTTTTGAATCTGGTTTTTTCACAGAAGCAAAGGATAATCACCAAATAAAGAAAGGTGACTTAAAGCTTATTTTTTTCAATCGAAACAACCTTGTAAAATATCTCCATTGTATTTCAATTGGAATTCCCATTTGGTTTGTAATTGGCTTATTGATAATGAATTCACAAAACGACTTTGGCCCATTGCTCGGACTTACCAATATAGAAAATGGAAAAGCGGTGATGTATGCCTACATCGGATTGTCATTCGGAGATTTACTATCCGGAATTTTAAGCCAAGTATTGAAAAGTAGAAAAAAAGTTGTCATTCTTTATTTAGTTTTCAGTGGAGTACTAACAGTTTACTTCCTGTTTTTTGCGAAAGAATACCAACAATTGAATGCTGATGCTTATTACTTCTTATGTTTCTTACTGGGTACAGGAACGGGATATTGGGCAATTTTTGTCACCATTGCTGCTGAACAATTTGGTACGAATATTCGATCGACGGCAGCCAACACAATACCAAACTTTGTTAGAGGATCTGTTAACTTAATCATGATGTTTTTTGGGCTTTTACTCGCGTTTGTTTCAACCGGAGTAGCAGCTTTAATTGTTGGGGTTTTCTTTATTTTATTAGCACTTTTCAGTATCAACCAATTGAAAGAAACATTCGGAAAGGATTTAAATTACACTGAAGAACTAATGTGAGTAGTCCTCATAATCTTCGGTCATTTCCTGATTCACTTTTTTCGTGACCGAAATCGGAATATAGTCAACGATAACATTTGTTTTGTCTAAACCAAAGTCTTCTGCGGGCTTTAATCCTGTAGCCTTTACAAATCGGTAAGCTTTGATACAAAGATTTTGAAATGAGGACAAATCGTTATCAGTTGAAACACGCGAGTTTAACACGACAAACTTAAAATCAACTTCGTCAATTTTGCCCTTTACAGAATCAAATACACTTTCTCCTGTCAATTCTCCCTTAATCACCATTTTATCGTGTATTTTCTTCATCATATACTCAATTCTGTGTTCTTCCTTGAAGCCTAATTGAAGCGTAACATAATAACAACATTTATCAATTATTTCATTTACAGAATAGTGAACGCCCCAAGGCTCATTTAAAATATCGATATGCAGAAACCAAATAACACCCGCTTTTCTCGGTCGTTTTTTGAAAAGAGAATGATATACTGTGAGGTCTAAACGGTTAGGAGAATTTGAACGTGTTGGAAAAACTAAATTGGTTGCTTCATATAAAATACCTGCATCATTTTTAACCGCCTTTATCAACGGAATCACCTTTTTCATCGGAACATATTCAGTTATACTTGTTCTAAGTTGTCTCGCCTTGTAATACAAATAAAGTATGGTAAAAAATGTAGTTGCCAGGATTAAAGTAAACCAGCCTCCAGATACAATTTTGCCGAGATTTGAAAGAAGAAAAACTCCCTCAAGTGCAAGAAAAACTCCAAAAATCAGCACATAATAAGGCTTTATTCTGGGATACTTTAACATGAGTAAAAATCCGAGTAAAATGGAAGTCATCACCATATCTATTGTGATTGCCAAACCATAAGTGTGCTCCATTTCACTTGACTTACGAAAAATAAATATCACCAACAAACACCCTAACATTGTCACCCAATTGATGAACGGAATATAAATTTGACCTTGGTGATCGGTTGGATATTTAACTTTCAAGTTTGTCCAAAGCTTCAATTTTATGGCTTCATTCATTAAGGTAAATACACCTGTAATCAATGCTTGAGAAGCAATAATCGTTGCCGCCGTAGCGATGGCGATAGCAAAATACAATAATTCATCTGGAACCATTGAATAAAAAACCGTTTGGTTAGGACCTAAATGGAATCCGTCAGAAAGAATAAGAGCCGATTGACCAAGATAATTTATCACCAAAAGAACGGAGACGAAACTCCAACTGATGCGAATATTACCTTTACCACAATGTCCTAAATCGGAGTATAGAGCCTCTGCACCTGTAGTACAAAGAAACACGGCACCCAGCACAGCAAATCCGCCGTCAACATTAGCAATTAAGTTATATGCGTAATAGGGATTGAATGCTTCAAGAACAATCGGGTTTTTTGAAATGTTGATCAATCCAAGGTAACCAAGAAAGGAAAACCAAACCAACATCACAGGACCGAACAATTTTCCAATTGCTGCTGTACCAAATTGCTGAACAGAGAACAAGACCACAATTATTCCAACCACAATAGGAATAATCGGAATATCCGGATTGACATTATTCAAACCCTCAACAGCCGATGAAATGGAGATTGCCGGTGTTATGAAACCATCAGAAATGAGTGTAGCACAACCAATCAGTGCAGGAATTACCACCCATTTATAATTTTTCTCTCGCAATAAAGCATAAAGAGCAAATATCCCTCCTTCGCCTTTATTATCCGCGTTCAGAGCAAAAAAGATATACTTGAACGTTGCAAGTAAAATAAGAGTCCAGATAACACAAGACAATCCTCCTAAAATAAACGCTTCGGAAATATTTCTTCCCCCGTCGGTTATGGCCTGAAAAACATAGAGTGGTGAGGTTCCAATATCACCGAAGACAATTCCTGTGGTGATAAGTATACCTGCTAAAGAAATCCTATGCGCCGAATCCGACATTTAAAATTTTTTGGCTAAAGTAACTCAAATTTTATTCTTCATTGGAATTTTCATGATTTCTTTTTTTACTGGCCAAAAAAAACGGTCGAACCCCATCATAAAGTCTGTGTTTCTTAGAGGCATTACACGTTTTTTAGTTTTACCAAATCTCAAATAGAATTTGGATTTGTCTAAAAACTAAGAAGTCCAGCACTACGTGCTAGACTTCTTTTGTGCCCACGACTGGATTCGAACCAGCACGCCTATTGGCACCACCCCCTCAAGATGGCATGTCTACCAATTTCACCACGTGGGCATTATACTTATTCATCCCACCATGTCTACCATCCCGATAGTCACGATAGCTATCGGGATCGGGATCACCACGTGGGCATACTTGTAAAACATCGATTGAAATCGATAAAAACAAATTTTTACGCTGCAAATATAGGATAAGAATTTCTTTCCTCACTCAATTTTGATATTGAATCGATAAGAATATGTGTTACCTGAAAAAACAATTGTTACTTTCGTAAAACGATAGCTATAATCAAATAACTAACCAATTTAATTTTAATTATGAAGAAAACTATTTATGCTTTTGCCTTAATGACAATCGTTTCATGCGGAAAAAAAGAAGATGGTAATGGTCAGAAAATTTCGAAAAAAGAAGGTGCAGTGACATCAAATGTTGAA
>CAZLVX010000005.1:0-4373 GCA_964562965.1 uncultured Lishizhenia sp. | reverse complement strand
AAAAAGAAAAAGAAATAATGCAACTCCATGTATTGAATACAGGATTCTTTAAACTTGACGGTGGTGCCATGTTTGGTGTCGTTCCAAAAACTATTTGGCAAAAAACAAATCCGGCCGACGAATCAAATATGTGTTCCTGGGCAATGAGGAGCTTGTTGATTGAGGATGGAAATCGACTTATTCTCATCGATACAGGTATCGGAGATAAACAATCTGAGAAGTTTTTTTCGCATTACTACCTATTCGGAAACGATACCTTGCACGGGAACTTAGCGAAGCTAGGCTTCAAAGCTGACGATGTAACAGACGTTATTTTAACGCATCTTCATTTCGATCATTGCGGCGGAGCAATCACATGGAACGAACGCAAGGATGGTTATCGACCTGTATTCAAAAATGCGACGTATTGGAGTTCGGCTCTTCATTGGGAATGGGCTGTAAAACCCAATCCAAGGGAAAAAGCATCTTTTTTAAGTGAAAATATCCTTCCTATTCAAGAAAGTGGGCAACTAAAATTTATTGGAAGAAATGGGGATTTCACTCGTGAAGCCTTACCAAATATCGATATTCGATTTGTGGATGGGCACACTGAATCAATGATGATACCGCAAATTTCTTACAAGGGTAAAACCATCGTTTTCATGGCTGATTTATTACCAAGTATTGGACACATCCCATTACCTTATGTCATGGGTTATGACACCAGACCGCTAATTACCATATCAGAAAAAGCAGCATTTTTAAATGAAGCAGCGGATAAAGAATTCATTCTGTTTTTTGAACACGACAGTCAAAACGAGTGTTGCACTGTTCAGCATACAGAAAAAGGCGTGCGATTAAAAGAGGTTTTTTCATTGAATAGTATTCTATGAAAAGCCCTGAAGAAATTGTAGCTACCATGCTCGAGAAAGACGCGTTTAGTCAATTTCTTGGAATCAGCGTTTGTAAAATTGAAAAAGGTTATTGTGAATTAATAATGACTGTAACTTCAGTAATGACTAACGGTTTTGAAATTGCACACGGAGGCATAACATACAGCTTAGGCGATTCCACCTTGGCTTTTGCTTCAAATTCAAGAGGAAAACAATGCGTAAGCATCGATACAAATATTACGCATCTATCTCGGGTGTTTGTGGGCGATGTTTTGTTTGCGAGCAGCCGAGAAATTCACGCAGGAAATCAAATAGCAGTATATGAAGTCGATATTTTCAACCAAAATCAAAAAAAAGTAGCGCATTTCAAAGGAACAGTAAAAGTCACAGATAATTTCTGGTAATTCTATGCGCGCATAATTTTTTTTCGTATATTTATAACCATATGAAAAAAGAAAAGCTTACGTTTATTGATTTTATTATTCGAACTTCTTGGCATAGAATATCTCGTTTATATAACCAAAAGGCAGCTTTACATAACGCAACCATGTCCGTTGGATTTATTCTTATGATGATAGAAAAAGAAGGAACCCCTAGTACTAAATTAGGACCCAAAATGGGCATGGAGCCAACTTCTTTATCAAGAACACTTCAGAATATGGAGGAAAATAAGTTGATTCGCAGAGAATTCAATGAAAAAGATAAGAGGAAAGTTTTTATTTTTTTAACGGACGAAGGAATTGCTCTCCGTCGTGTAGTTCGAGATTATTTAATCGAATTCAATTCGAAATGTCAAAAGAAAATTAAGAAAAAAGAACTTGAAGCCTTTTACAAGGTAATGAATGCAATCGATGAAACGGTTGATGATTTAGAAAAAGAAATAACGAAACTTAAATAAAATATCATGAATAGACACATCCGAAAGGTAGCTGTTTTAGGTTCAGGCGTAATGGGATCGCGAATCGCCTGTCATTTTGCAAATGTAGGATGCCAAGTCGTATTGTTAGATATGGTTCCGCAACAACTAAACACCGATGAAGAAAAAAAAGGTTTAACCATAGAGAGTAAAGAAGTTCGGAATAGAATTGTGAACAACTCACTTGAATTTGCAGTGAAATCAAACCCCTCACCTATCTACAAAAAAAGTTTTATTTCAAGAATTAAAACGGGGAATTTTGATGATGATTTAGGATTAATTTCCACGTGTGATTGGGTTATTGAAGTTGTAATTGAGCGCTTAGACATCAAGCAACAATTATTCGAAAAGATAGAAAAATACCGCAAACCTGGCACTTTGATTTCTTCCAACACGTCTGGAATTCCTATTAAAATGATGATTGAGGATCGAAGCGAAGATTTTCAAAAATTCTTTTGTGGTACGCACTTTTTTAATCCACCACGTTATCTTCAATTACTTGAAATTATTCCAACACAAAAAACTTCTGCAGACATTGTTGAATTTTTAATGGATTACGGACGTCGTATTCTTGGTAAGAAAACCGTTTTATGTAAAGATACCCCTGGTTTTATTGGCAACAGAGTGGGCGTTTATTCCATGGCGAAAGTTATGGAATTGACCCAAGAACTTGGCCTCAGTATAGAGGAGGCAGACGCACTGACAGGAGCTTTATTGGAACGTCCTAAAACAGGAACATTTAAATTAGCCGACCTCGTTGGTTTGGATACGGCTTATAACGTTACCAAAGGGTTGCAACTTAATTTGAAAGAAGATGAGATGGTCAATGCTATCAAATCTTCAAGAGTATTAGATTACCTCGTTGAAAATAAATTTTTAGGCGATAAAACCAAGAAAGGATTCTATTATAAAGAAAAAGATGCCTCTGGAAAAACAAATCGTTTTGCTTTAAACTTGGAAACACTTGAGTACCATCCAATGCAAAAACCTAAATTACCGGTTGTGGAAATGGTGAAATCTATGCCTGATTTAAAATCTCGTTTACCTATTTTACTTTCTGATAAAACCAAGGCAGGTGAATTGATTCGCAAGCATTTCGCCTCGCTTTTTGCTTATGTTTCACAACGCATTCCAGAAATTTCCGATGTGTTATACAGTGTAGACGATGCCATTCGAACAGGTTATGCCTGGACTTTCGGTCCTTTTGAGAACTGGGATATGATTGGCATTCAAAAAGGAATTGAATTAGCTGAAGCTGAAGGATTTATTGTTGCTTCTTGGGTGAAAGAAATGTTGTCTTCAGGGAAAAATTCCTTCTACAAAATTGAGGGAGGAAAACGTTTGTTCTATGATCTAGAGAAGAAAGAATATCAAGTTATACCTGGAACTGAAGAAATTATAGATTTAGACGTACTTCGTTACGAAAATAAAATTTGGGGAAATTCAGATACTACCATTGTACACCTCGGCGATGGAATTATCAATTTAGAATTTCACACCAAAATGAATTCTATTGGCGCTGGGGTAATTGAAGGGATGAACAAGGCGATGGACTTAGCCGAATCTGACTATAAAGGTTTGGTAATCTCGAATACAGGTCAGAATTTCTCAGCAGGAGCCAATGTGGCCATGATATTAATGATGGCTGCTGAACAGGAATTCGACGAGTTAAATTTTGCTGTTAAGGCATTTCAAGACGTTATGATGCGTGTTCGTTACTGCAATGCCCCTGTAATTGTAGCGCCACACAATTTAACTCTTGGCGGAAGTTGCGAAATGTGTATGCATGCCGATAAGGTTGTGGCGCACGCAGAATCTTACATTGGATTGGTAGAATTTGGAGTAGGACTTATTCCTGCCGGGGCTGGTACGAAAGAGTTTGCCAAAAGATTGTCTGATGAATATGTTTCTGGGGACATTAAAATTAACAGATTACGCGAGAAATTTCTAACAATTGGTCAAGCAAAGGTTGCAACTTCTGCCTATGAAGCATTTGATCTTGGTTACCTAAGGGAGGGAACTGATGAGGTTATTGTAAGTAGAGAATATCAATTAACACGAGCCAAGGCGGCTTGTTTGGAATTAGCGCATAAAGGATATGTTGCTCCGAAAAGAGAGAAAAACATTACAGTTGTTGGACAAGAAGGATTGGGAATCGTTTATGTTGGTGCAAATTCAATGTACTCAGGAAATTACATGTCGGAGCACGATAAACTAATATCTGAAAAACTCGGTTATGTTTTATGTGGAGGTGATTTATCTGAAAACACTTTAGTTTCAGAACAATATTTACTTGATTTAGAGCGAAAAGCTTTTGTAGAACTTTGTGGAGAAAGAAAAACACTTGAAAGATTAGAGAGTATTGTTAAATATGGTAAGATTTTAAGAAATTAAATTTTCGCAATCTCTTGTATTTAAAAAAAGATTGTGTAATTTTGTCTTCGCTTTTACGGAAGCATACACGTTTTCTAATTTCGCTGTTGCGAAAGTCTGAAAAGATCGAAAAACGGTTTGGTAGTTCAGTTGGTTAGAATACCTGCCTGTCACGCAGGGGGTCGCGGGTTCGAGTCCCGTCCAGACCGCTT
>CAZLVX010000004.1:2672-44198 GCA_964562965.1 uncultured Lishizhenia sp. | reverse complement strand
TTTATTGCAATAATCTCTGGAGATTCTCCAACAATTTTAGATCCTTTTATTTTTTTTACCGTCGCTTTTAATACTTGCGTTTCCTCAACTAAGTGGTTTCTATCCTTCACATTTCTGAGAATAACTAATATTCTATTTAAATCAAGTGGTTTTTCAATAAAGTCAAAAGCACCTTGCTTAATTGCTTGAACAGCTGTTTCTACATTACCATGTCCGGAAATCATGACGATTGGCACATCAATTTTTTCCATTTGAATTGCTGTTAATACTTCCATTCCATCCATCAAAGGCATTTTGATATCAGAAAAAACCAAATCAAATGAGTTGGACCGTAAAAGTTCTAAACCATCCTTTCCATTTTCAGCTTCATGAACCTGAATTTGTTCGAATTCTAAAATTTCACGCAATGCTCGTCTTATGGCTCTTTCGTCGTCAATTATTAATACTCTCATAGTCTATTTAACTGTTCGTTCTAACATCGGAACAAATTTAAAAGTTCCAAATTCCAAAATGCTAAATTCTTCGTTGTTTTTCTTTGTAATTTTCAACATTTTCTGCTCATCCCCTTCACCAACTGGAATTACCATGTAACCCCCTATCTTTAATTGATTCATTAACTCACGCGGAACATCAGGTGCGCCACAGGTCACTAAAATTCGATCGTATGGTGCATAAGATTGATTTCCAGCATACCCATCACCAAAAAATAGTTTTGCATTAATATTGAAAAATTCCAACATTTTTTTTGCTTTCAAATGCAAATCACGGTGACGTTCAATCGATACAATTTTTACTCCTAATTTCCCTAGAATACATGTTTGAAAGCCCGATCCAGTGCCAATTTCTAAGACCTTCATGCCTTTTTCGACCTCCAATAATTGCGTCTGAAAAGCAACGGTATAGGGATGAGAAATCGTTTGTCCTGAACCAATTTGAAATGCCATATTTGAATACGCTTGTTCCTCAAAAGCTAAATCTAAAAAGAAATGTCTTGGAATAGCATCGAAGGCTTCCAAAATTTTCTCATCTGCAATACCTTTCGCTCTCAACTCAGCAATAAGAATTTTTCTTTTTCCCTTGTGCTTAAATGTATCTTTTAAATGGTTCATTCTTCCGATCTCAACAAATTCTTAATATCCGAATTATGACCATAAATCACCATAATTTCTCCTTTTTGTAAAACAGTGTCCGGCGAGCTTACACCTTGAACTTGTTTTACCGTTTTATTTACCCCGATTATTGATTCTTTTCGTTCTTCCCTAATTGTAGTTAGTACTACCAAGTTGTAATTTCGACGAAAACCTATTTCATCCAAGGATTTGCCGACAAAAGATTCAGGCACCTTTACTTCAACAATGCTAAAATCAGAGGTGAGCTCGAAGGAATCCAACAAGTTGGTCAAACTCAACTTCTTGGCCCATTTTTCCGCTGTTTCGACTTCTGGATTGGCAATTTCAGTTATTCCCATAGCTGCGAGAACATTTTCATGAGTTGCATCTATTGCCCTACTAATAAGTCGTTTTGCATGTAAATTTTTCATTACAGCCGAGGCCATTATGTTTGCTCCTTTATCTTCACCAATCGCAATTATAACTATATCAGTATCCTTAAGCGGAAGTGTTTTTACCGATTCTGGATTGGTTGCATCCATGCAAATCGTAAAGGTAATTTTATCTTTTAAGGTTTCAACTCGTTGAAAATTCGTATCAATTCCAATGACTTCATTCCCTGCCTCTGTTAATTTTTCTGCAAGAGAGGAACCAAAATTCCCTAAACCTATGACTATAAATTTCATATACTAATTTATTAAAACTTCTTCCGAAGGATATTTATAATTTTTCTGATTAACTTGATCGAAAACAGCAATAAGTATTGTAAGCGTACTTACCCTACCAATAAACATTAATAGTATTAGAATCACCTTTGCACCTTCACCAAGCGTTGGTGTTAAATTTATACTCAAACCAACTGTACTAAATGCGGAAAACGCTTCAAATATAAGATGAAGTGGGCGAACGTTTGGTTCTAGTAATATGAGCATAAAACTAGCCATTCCAATGGTAAGAAGCGATAGAAAAATTATTGAAAATGCGCGGCGAACTGTTCCGTTTGAAATTTCTCTTTTCGATATTTCAATTCTTTCTTCACCTCTTGCCATGCTGATAAAATTCATACAGGCTACGGCAAATGTGCTTGTTTTTATACCTCCTCCGGTTGAAGCTGGAGATGCTCCAATCCACATTAGAAGTATTGTTATTAACAAGGTTGGAAGTGCTAATGAGGCCATATCAAACGAATTAAAACCAGCCGTTCTTGGTGTAACCGAACCCAAAAATGCTATTACCCATTTTCCTATTGGACCATGATCGGCTAGGACACCGTTGTATTCAAATATGTAAAATAATATAGTTCCAACTAACAATAAAAAGCCAGTTGTGACTAATATAATTTTTGAATTGGTATTTAATACCCATGCTTTATGTCGTAAATCCTTGAACTTAAATACTTTCTTAACACTAATCTTGATGCGATAAGCAAATAATTCTAGAACATTTTGCATAATTGGAAATCCAAGTCCTCCGAATATGATTAAGAAGCAAATTATTAACTGAAAAGGATAATTGTAAACTAACAATGGGTCATACAAATTCGATGAATACAAAGAAAATCCGGCATTGTTAAAGGCACTCACGCTATGAAAAACGGAAAAATAAATGTGCTGAAAAAGGTCAGAATGAAGCCCAATTGGAGAGGTGAAAAACAAGAATATTGCACCTAATGCTTCAATTGTCAATGTTAAAATAAGAACATTTTTTAACGAAGAAAACACCTTATTTAACTCATTTTCATTCGACAATTCTCCGAAATAAAGACGATTATTGAACGAGGAACCTCCTTTAAAGAAAAAGCTAAAATAACTCGCAAAGGTCATGATTCCTAATCCACCGATTTGAATAAGCACCAAAATTATTGTTTTACCCATTAATGTAAAAGCAAATTGAGTATCAACAACAGATAATCCTGTCACACAAACCGCACTGGTTGAAGTAAACAAAGCATCCAAAAATGAGATGCCATTTGTGGTCGAATTTGGCATCATTAATAAAAACGCACCCATTAAAATAATTATGGCAAAACTAATAATGAACAACTGTGCAGGGTTAAGTCCCGTTTTTCGATAATCTATTTTGTACGAAGCTGATTCTCGTATGAAATATAAAATGAGAAATACTGAATAAAAAATTAGATCCTGTTCAAAGTATCCAAAAGTTATAAACGAAAAATAGGATAGAAATAAAACATCATAGGTTACAATCCAAATATTCCATTTAAGGGAAGAAAAATACCGCAATAAAATACTTAATGCACCAATAAAAGCAAATACGCGACATAAAAAAACGAACTCACTGGAAAAAATATTATCTGTATCAAAACCAAAGAAAACAATCAGAATTAAAAGAGCTAAAAGCGCTAAAAACCCTGAAAATCTGTTAAATATTTTTGCAATTTTATTGATGAACATTGGTAAACAAAGTTAATGTAAATATTCACGTAAAAGCCTAGCTTATTTCTATGATTTTCTAACTTTGCATTGAACTTAACTTGTGCAGACAGAAGATAATTTATTTTGGTATGTTGTAAAAACTAATTCGCGTGCTGAGAAACGTGTTGTGGAACGAATTGGTAGTATTGGTCTAAAGGCTTATTTGCCTTTAATTGAATCAATAAAGCAATGGAGTGATCGAAAAAAGAAAATTCAAACCCCCTTGATTCCTTCTACACTTTTTGTAAATTGTCGCTCATCAGAATTAGCAAAATTGTACGATATTCAAGGATTTCATTCAATTTTACATTACTTAAAAAAACCCGCAATAGTCAGGGATTATGAAATTGAAAATCTAAAAATTCTTCTTAAAGAATCAGATGCGCTTGAACCTTTCGACAATGTCACGCTCATGCCCGGAGAGAGAGTTGAAGTAATTCGCGGACCTTTTCAAGGACTGATTGCAACTTCTTTAGAAGTGAATCGTACACACAAGTTGATTGTTGAAATCGAAAGTTTAGAACAACGTTTTGTGGTTCACATACCCAAATCTTTTGTTCGTAAATTATAAGTCAAACCTAATCTCAAACGAGGGTCAACTGCAATTTGGCATGGGACTCACGATTGGCGAAGCTATACTTTAAAATGAAAAAAAGAATACTTGTAACAGGTGGCGCCGGATTTATCGGCTCAAACACTTGTGAAAACCTAGTTTCAGAAGGCCATGATGTAATTTGTCTAGATAATTTTATTACTGGAAGAAGAAGTAATATAGAGGAACTATTAAAATCGCCCTCGTTTCACCTGATAGAAGGTGATATTCGAAATATTGAAGATTGCCGCAAAGCTGTCGCGAATATTGACATTGTCTTACACCTTGCAGCCTTAGGATCGGTTCCTCGTTCAATTGCTGATCCAATTACCACAAATGACATCAACATAAATGGATTTCTGAATATGATTGTAGCCACTAGAGATGCTGGCATTAAGAGATTTGTCTACGCTGCAAGTTCATCTACCTACGGAGATTCCGAAAGTTTACCTAAAGTAGAAGATGTAATTGGAAAACCACTTTCTCCTTATGCAATTACAAAGTATGTAGGTGAATTATACGCTGATGTGTTTGCTAAAACCTACGGGATGGAGTGCATTGGCTTAAGGTATTTCAATGTTTTTGGAAGAAGACAGGACCCTGCAGGAGCCTACGCAGCAGTTATTCCAAAATTTGTGGACACCTTAATGAATCATGAGTCGCCAATCATAAATGGTGATGGATCGTTTTCAAGGGATTTCACATACATCGATAACGTTATTCAAATCAATAAGTTGGCAATGTTTACTTCTCATCAAGAGGCATTAAACCAGGTTTATAATGTCGCGTATGGAGAGAGCTCGGATTTAAATGAATTGTTTAATGAAATAAAATTAAATCTTCAAGAATTCGATCATTCAATTGAAAAAATTGATTGTGTTCACGGAGAATTTAGAAAAGGGGATATCCCACATTCATTAGCTTCTATTGAAAAAGCAAAACGGCTTTTAAATTATTCTCCCTCTTATAGTTTGAAAAAAGGTTTAGCCGAAACAGTGCGATGGTATTGGGCAAATAAAAACAATTAATGTTGGACATACTTAAAATAATTGGTAGAAAAGATGCTTTATTTACGAATGATTTAGAAAATTATTCGAAAGAAATTTTCTCTCTAGTCCATAATTCTCGCTTTTTGGTACTGGGTGGTGCTGGATCAATTGGACAAGCCGTCGTGAAAGAATTGTTTAAAAGAGATCCACGAATTTTACATGTTGTCGATTTAAGTGAAAATAATTTGGCAGAGTTAGTAAGAGACCTAAGAAGTTCACTTGGATATACAACTGGTGAATTCAAGACTTTTGCTCTCGATATAAACTCAAGTATCTTTAATTCGTTTCTTCGTTCTCAAAAAGGGTATGATTATATTCTCAACTTATCAGCATTGAAACATGTTCGCAGTGAAAAAGACGAATTTACACTAATGCGGATGTTAGAGGTGAATGTTTTTAATACAGATCAAACGCTAAAACAAGCCATTGATTTAGGATGTAAAAAGTATTTTTGTGTTTCAACAGACAAGGCAGCAAACCCGGTAAATTTGATGGGTGGATCTAAACGAATCATGGAAAAATTTCTCATGTACCGAAGTTTGTCTATACCAATTTCTACAGCTAGATTTGCCAATGTTGCATTCTCGGATGGATCCTTATTGCATGGCTTTAATCAGCGTATAGAAAAGCTACAACCACTTGTGGCGCCCAAAGATGTCAAACGCTATTTTGTCACGCCTCAAGAATCTGGAGAATTATGTCTGATGTCCGCATTATTTGGAGAAAACAGAGATATTTTCTTTCCTAAATTGTCCAATGACTTTCAATTGACTTCATTTACAGATATAGTCTTGCGATATTTAGATGAATTAGGATATGAACCGCATATGTGTAAAGATGAAACTGAGGCTAGGTCAATAATTAAAGATTTGATCACAAAACGTAAATGGCCTGTTCTTTTAACATCCTCTGATACTACTGGTGAAAAAGATGAAGAAGAGTTTTTCATGAAAAATGAGACATTAGATTTAGAGCGTTTTGAAAATTTTGGAATCGTAAAAAATGATGGGGAATTTGACGTTCAGAAACTGAAGAACTTTGAAATGACCTACATGTCTTGGAAAGAAAAAGGGCATTGGACAAAACAAGAAATTATCGCTGCTTATCGTGAAATAATTCCTGAATTGTCATACGAGGACAAAGGAAAATTTTTAGACCAAAAGATGTAATCATGACAAACCAGGAGATTATTTCTTTCATCAAAGAGCACTTTCAAAACCAAGACAAAATTGCCCTGCACCAACCTCATTTTGGAGGTAAGGAAAAGGAATATTTGAATGAATGTATTGATAGCACCTATGTTTCAAGTGTTGGCCCTTTTGTTGATCGATTTGAAAGAGAAATAACCAAATTTACAGGTACGGCATATGCTGTTGCAGTTGTAAATGGAACTGCTGGTTTACAAGTAGCCCTTCAATTAATTGGAGTGCAAAACAATGATGAAGTGATCACTCAGGCATTAAGTTTTATAGCTACATCAAATTCAATTCATTTTGCAGGAGCAACTCCAATTTACGTAGATGTTGACTACGATACAATGGGGTTATCCCCAAAAAGTTTATTGTCATTTCTGAATGAAAATGCTGAATTGAGAAACAATCAATGTTTCAATAAATTAACAGGAAAAAAAATTGCAGCGTGCTTACCTATGCATACTTTTGGGTTTCCTTGCCGAATTGACGAAATTTCCGAAATCTGTAAAAAATGGTCAATACCTCTTGTTGAGGATGCCGCCGAAGCTCTGGGCAGTGAATACAAACAACAGAAAATAGGTTCTTTTGGTGATCTAGCAGTATTCTCCTTCAATGGAAATAAAATTGTAACAGCAGGAGGTGGAGGCGTAATTGTAACAAACGACGAAAACCTTGCAAAACGGGCGAAACATATTACAACCACAGCAAAAATCCCACATCCTTATGAATTTGTACACGACGAGTCAGGATACAATTTTAGAATGCCAAATATCAATGCAGCATTGCTCTGTGCACAATTAGAACAATTGGAAGGATTCTTGAAAAACAAACGTGAATTAGCAAGTAAATATGCTACATTCTTCAATGAAAAACCTATATTCAGGGTCGAAAAGGACCAATCGAAAGTAAATTATTGGTTAAATTGTCTTGAATTTGAAAATTTGAGTGAGAGAGACTCTTTTTTAGTAGAAACGAATAAAGAGGGAATTATGACAAGGCCTATTTGGACACTTTCATTTTTATTGCCCATGTATAAAGATTGCTGGCGTGATAGTCAAGAAAATGCGACCAAATTATACGAACGAATTGTAAATATCCCAAGTAGCGTTCAATTTTAATATGAAAATAAAAAAAAGGTTTCTTGTTGGTTACTCGGGTCACAGCTACCCAATAATTGAAGCGTTAAAATCTTTGAACTTATCTTTTGATGGGTATTTTGAAACGAACGAAAAAGATAAAAATCCTTACCAATTAAAGTATTTCGGAGATGAAACTCTTTTTGACTTTTCAGATACTGATCGTGTTTTTGTCGCCATTGGGGATAACAAATTAAGACAAAAAATATCAGAAAAATTAAAGAAAGATGTTCACCTATTCTCAATTATTGATATGTCCTCACTCGTTAGAACTGAGTTAAATGAGAAAGGAATAATCGTGAATGCAGGAGCCATAATCCAACCTGAGTGTAAAATTGGTGAGGGAGTAATAATTAACACGAGAGCGATTATAGAGCATGATTGCAACATAGGAAATTATGCACATATTGGACCCGGTGCTGTATTAGCTGGTAATGTACATGTTGGTGAGTGTTCATTAATTGGTGTTAATGCAACTATTCTTCCCGGAATAAAAATTGGTAAAAACTGTATTATAGGTGCAGGTTCAGTAGTGACTATGGATGTAAAAGATAACTCAATTGTTAAAGGAAATCCTGCGAGATGAAAAATATTAGAAATCACCTTATTTATCAAAACACGACTCTAACTGAAGCTGTAAAACAGCTAGAAATTCTAAAATCTAACGCAATCTTATTTGTAGTGGATGACGAGCAAAAGTTAATTGGTTCACTTACAGATGGTGATATTCGACGCGCCTTATTAGATGGAAAATCATTATATGTGGACGTTAAGGAGTGCGTACAAAAGGATCCTGCTTTTATTGAAAAAGGAAATGTTAACTTGAAAGAGATAATTTCTTGGAGAAACCGACAATTCAAAATAATCCCAATTGTAGATTTTGAAAAGAAAGTTATCGATATATTAAATTTCAGTGAAAAAAGATCACTAATTCCTGTTGATTGTGTTATCATGGCAGGTGGAAAAGGGGAACGATTGAAGCCATTAACAGAACATATACCAAAACCATTATTACCTGTTGGAGAAAAACCAATCATTGAGCATGGAATTAATCATTATGTTTCTTTTGGCATAGATAATATTCATGTTACAACAAACTACCTAGCCGAGCAATTGGAGACTTTTATTTCGAGTAAAAAATCTGAAGAAATAAACATAAATGGAATTCAGGAAACCAAATTTATGGGTACGATTGGTGCAATAAAACTTATAAATAACTTCAAACACGATGTCATACTTGTTTCAAATTCAGATTTATTAACGAATGTGGACATTGAGCAGTTTTATTTGAGCTTTTTGCAGAATAATTCAGATTGTGCCATACTAAGTGTTCCATTTAAAATAGAAGTTCCATATGGTGTTCTTGAGGTGGACAACGAAACACTTACCCGAATTGAAGAAAAGCCAACATATACCTATAATACGAATGGTGGTATGTACTTGATAAAAAAGGAGCTTTTGAATTTGATTCCAAATGACACTGCTTTTTCGGCAGTGGATTTTATTGAATTATTGATGAGGAAAAATAAAAAGATAACCTTATTCCAACATTATGGTTATTGGTTAGATATTGGAAATCATAATGACTACAAGAGAGCACAGCATGACATTGCTCATGTTTACACTAATAAAATTGGTATTTGATGAGTAGACCGAGCTTACTTAATTTCAATAAAATATCGGATGAACGAGGAAACCTTACCTATATTCAATTTCCTGACCATGTGCCTTTTAAAATTAAACGTGTTTATTGGATATATGATGTCCCAAGTGGACAAACAAGGGGTGGACACGCATTTAAGACTCAAAAAGAAGTTATTATATGTTTATCAGGCAGTGTCGAAGTATATGTAACGGATGGTAAGATTGAAGAATCGTATACTCTAAATAGACCTTTTACAGCGCTATACATTCCAACGATGACATGGAGACAATTAAGAAACTTTAGTACTAATTCAGTTGTAATGATTTTAAATTCTTCATATTACAATGAAGAGGATTATATTCATGAATATGACATGTTTTCAACTTATAAATAAATGAACACAGTTTTTGATTGTAATATAGTAGCCTTAGAAAAAGTTAAAAATAGAGCAGGAAATTTAAGCGCTGTTCAAAATTTGAATAACATTCCATTCGAAATTAATAGGGTATATTACATTTATGACGTGCCTGGTGGCTCCGATAGAGGTGGTCATGCTCACAAGGAACTCGAGCAATTTGTAATTGCAGTATCTGGCGCATTCGATGTTTTACTTGATGATGGAGTTAATAAAACAACTATTCGCTTAGATAGACCAAACAATGCACTCCACATAAAAAAGGGTATTTGGCGCGAAACGAGAAACTTCACCTCTGGTTGTATATGTATGGTAATTGCCTCACACCCCTATGATCCGGATGACTACATTAACGAATATGAAAATTTCAAATTATACAGAAATCAAAAATGAAATTTAAAAATCACAGCTTTGGTGAAAACATATTGATTTACGAAGGAGCTGAAATTCATAATTCATGTAAAATAGGGCCTTTTACAATTATATATCCTGGTGTAATTATCGAGGAAAACGTAACAATTGGGTCTTCATGTATCATAGGAAAAAATCCAACCACGGGGAATAATCAAACCAAACTTTTGGAAATTTCTCAGAAAACTCAAATTGAAAAGAATACTCTTATTTGTGATCAGGTTATTATCTATATTGGTTGTAAGGTAGGTCAGGAATGTTATCTCGCAGATAGAGCTTTTTTGAGAGAGAATGTACACTTAGAAAATAAAGTGGTAGTGGGAACGAGTGTAACTGTAAGTTTCAACGCACAAATTGGAGAAGGCACAAAAATTATGACTGGAGCCAATATCGGAGGTAAAATGATAATAGGAAAGAATTGCTTTATCGGTGCTCATGTTTGTTCTGTAAATGACAACAATCCAAGGTTAAATTCATCTCGTCTCGAACATCAAGCTGCCGTTATTGAGGACAATGTGGTGATTGGAAGTAATGTAACCATTTTACCTCACTTACTCATTAAAAAGGGAATTACCGTTGCAGCAGGTGCTGTAATTAGTAAAAATTTAACCGAAGAAAATCAACTGTATTTGGGGGTACCCGCGAAAATTAAAAATAATAATTTATAAAATGAAACAAGGTCAAAATGTAAAAATTGGTCAATTCAATATTATCCATGAAAGTGTTGAAATAGGCAACAATGTTGAAATAGGCAACTTTAACATTATTGAAGCAGGGGTTAAATTAGCGGACAACGTTGTAATCGGAAATAATTGTGAGATCGGGAAAGATGTGATTGTAGAAGAAAATTCCATTTTGCAAGGTAAAGTTCGAACAGGAAACACATGTCTGATTCGCAAAAATGCAACACTAAAATACGGTGTAATATTAACAAGCAATGTACTGATTGAAGAACATGCATTTTTAGGCCCTAATGTAATTACACTGGGATCAACCCACGAAAGGATAACGATACATGGAACAAGTGTCGGAAAAAATACTTATGTGGGGGCTAATTCAACCATTGCACCGAATACAAAAATTGGAAGTGATTTAGTTATTGGAGCGAATTCATTTGTTAATAAAGATTTGACCGAATCAGGAATCTATGTCGGAACGCCAATTCGAAAGATAAAGTGATTTCCTTCCTAGACTTAAATGCGGTAAATATAAGATTTCACAAGGAATTTTCCCTTGCTTTTCAAAACATTGTCAATAACGGCTATTTCATTCACGGTGAGGAAGGAAGATCTTTTGAACGAGAATTAGCCGAATACATCGGTTGTAAACACGCAATAGGCGTAGCAAATGGTTTAGATGCTCTTAGAATCATTCTACGTGCATATATTGAATTAGGTGTGTTGCAGAGCGGTGATGAAATAATTGTTCCGGCGAATACTTACATCGCGAGTATTTTGGCAATCACTGAAAATGATCTTTTACCTGTGTTAGTTGAACCTGACCTTAAAACATACAATTTAGATTCAACTCATATTAATCTAACATCAAAAACGAAAGCAATTTTAAACGTTCACTTATACGGATTGATTTCATGGAATGAAACATTTTTTAATGATGTTAAATCTAAGGGAATTCTCGTAATTGAGGATTGTGCTCAAAGTATAGGAGCTAATCATAATGGAATAATGTCAGGAAATCTTGGTCATGCTGCAGGATTTAGCTTTTATCCAGGAAAAAATTTAGGTGCTCTAGGAGATGGCGGTGCAATCACAACAAATGACGATAAATTAGCCGAAATGGTGAGGGCAATAGCAAATTATGGAAGCCGAAAAAAATACATCAACGAGGTTAAAGGAATAAATAGTCGTTTGGACGAAATTCAAGCAGCTTTTCTTCGTATTAAACTTCCAAAATTAGATGAAGATAACAAGAGGAGAAAGGAGATAGCAAGAATTTACAACGAAAATTTGAAGGAAACACCTTTAGTCTTGCCATCAATTTCAGAAGCTCATGTTTACCATTTATACGTAATTCGAACAGAAAATAGAGATCAACTTAAAGAATTCCTGGAAAATGAAGGTATTCAAACTCTAATACACTACCCCATTCCCCCTCACAAGCAAAATGCTTTCAAGGAACTTAACAATATGAATCTGCCCATAACTGAGGAAATTCACAAAACAGCATTAAGTTTGCCAATATCTCCAATTCACACAAACATTGAGATATTAGAAGTTTGTAACTCTGTAAAAAGATTTTTCAATCTGTAGTTTGGAACATCAAAAAACGACTTTCACCAAAATAGCTTCCACCACCTGGTTATTTGGCAGTGCACAATTGGTCATAATGATTTGTTCTCTGATTAGAACAAAATTTGTTGCCATAATACTAGGCACATCAGGATATGGATTATTGTCATTATACACCTCATCAATCGCTTTAATCTCCTCCTTCTCGAATTTAGGAATTGGTACATCCGCTGTCCGAGATCTTGCTGAAGCATCGCAAAGTAAAGAGGAGAAAAGAATCCAAAAAGTTATCTTTGTAATACGCAGATTGAGTATTTACACAGGCCTACTTGGCTCACTTGTGACTGCAGTATTTTGCAAACAAATTAGTCAAATTATTTTTGATTCCTCACATTTTTGGCCCGGAATTCTATGGCTGTCTATTACCATATTCATTAATCAAATGACATCTGCAAATTCAGCCATCTTACGAGGTCTTAGGCTAAATAAAAAACTTGCGAATGCGAATATTACAGGAGCTATTTTTGGTCTTATAGTTTCGATTCCAATGTATTATATTCTCGGTGAACATGCAATTGTACCGACTCTAATAATTAGTTCAATCATATCATACCTCAGAAGTTGGTATTTTACGAAAGACATAAAAGTTAATAACGAAAATATTCAAGAAATTTCAGTTTTTTCTGAAGGAAAAATAATGATCTGGACTGGTATATTGTTAAGCATAACAACGATTTTAACGCTAGTTAAAGCGCTACTAATTAAATTATATATCGAGAAAAATGGAGGATTAGATGAGGTTGGTCTCTATCAAGCAAGTTTTGTTATTGTAAATTCCTATTTCGGAATAATATTTACCGTGATGAGTACTGATTATTTTCCGAGTTTAACAGCAAATAAAGACAAGAAGGAAGAGATTAAATCAATAGTGAATAAACAATTAATATTTGGGTTATCGCTACTGCTTCCAATGATTTCAATTTTCCTTTTATTAAACAATGAAATCATTACTTTACTATTCAGTAAAAAGTTTGCATTGGCTGAATCTATGATTTCTTGGTCCGTTTTAGGTGTATCATTTAAACTTTTTGGATGGAGCCATTCTTATTTACTTTTAAGTAAAGGTTATAATAAATATTATTTTTGGAATGAATTAGTGGCAATTGTTGTGACCCTGTTAATTTCTACAAGCGGATATTATTTTTGGAGAATAGAAGGGTTAGGAATTGGATTTTTAGTCGGCTTTGCGTACTATGCCATTCAAACTCATTTAATTTGTATCAAAATATTCGGTAATTATATAATGCTAAAAAGCTTTGCAGTTTTTTCTCTTTGCATTATGATTACAGGAGGCATATTTATAATTAAATACCTTGGTTTACCCTTTATTTTCTCGCTGTTATTGGGTCTTGCAGCCATAGGAAGTTCATTCTACATGTATGTAAGAATGGGGCTCCTTCAAAAATGGATAAAACGAACGATTGCTTAATGATTACGTGTAACATTACACTGACCATTTTAACGTATAATTCATCCTTTTATATTAATGAACTATTAAGTAGCTTAACTCTTCAAGCGGCAACAGATATTCAATTAATCATTAGTGACGATTGTTCAACAGACAGAACTGTAGAAATTATTGAAAAATGGATTCTTGCTAATAAGACCTTGTTTTTCGAAATAATTTTAATAACCTCAGTACAAAATAAAGGTGTTGTTGAAAATAAAAAGGGTACATTCAAGTATATTAAAGGAGAGTGGACCAAAGGGATTGCAGGAGATGACATGCTATATCCTGAGGCAATTAAGGGAATAAGAGAAGACATTTCTAAATTTAAAGACTCAAAAATCATCGTAGGAAAGGCCTTAATGTTTGAAAACAATTCTTTCGATTCGTCTAAAACGTTAATTCCAAAGAGTGAGGTAACCAATAAATTAACGACAAGCGAAAAAATTAAAAATTACCTGTTTGAAGGGAATACCATACCGGCAATAACTCTACTTGTAAAATCTGATATTTTTACACAAGGTAATTATTTCAAACACGCCAAAAGAAATTTTGAAGACTTGCCTTTTCATCTAGAATTATTGACTAATCAAATTCAGTTTTCATTTAGTGAGAATCCCTACATTATTTACAGAAAACACGGGAATAATCTTAGTTCTAAAAATGCTAATCAAATTTTGTCCGGTTCATTTGTTGATTATCAATCAATACTCTTAAAATATGCCTGGAAAAATAACAAATGGACTTATTGCATTAATAGTTCCTGGAATCTCATTTTGGGATTTATTATTCTTAAATGTGGAAATAAAGGCTTTCTTTTGAAAATCCTCAATACATTCAGAAGAAAATTACAACCAAAACGAGTCAAGAATATGTTTTTTAAGCCTTTTTAAAAGTGGAGAAAAAGCTACATGTTCTAATTCTTTATCAGTTTCAAGAGCACGAGAACCTACTTCTTTTGTTAAAAGAAAAAGTAAAGCTCCACAACATAGAAATTTCTCTATTCAATACACGAACTTTTAAATTTTCCGAAAATCCGCAAAATTATTGGTTTCTTCAGTTTCTTGTTAAACTCCCAAAGATTCGGGTCTTCGTATATAACTACTTTCGAACTAAAATTGTGTTATCACTATCATCAAAATATGACATCATTGATATTCACTATTTCAGCACGATTTATGACTTTTTATTTGAAAAATTAAATCATCCAAAGGTTAAAATTAGTTTTTGGGGTTCTGACGCGTACAGAATTACAGATGAACGAAAAAAAAAATTAAACACGATTACAGCACCTTCAAAATGTATCCGATTTAACACAATTGAGATGTTTACTAAGATGGAAAAATATTTTGATAAAAAAGAAATTTTAGGACATCAAATATTTGGAAATAGTTTTTTTGAACTTATAAATGTGAGTAATAAAAACAAAACTGAAGCTAAAAAGAAAGTAGCTATTCCTTCAGAAAAAATTAGTGTTTTTGTTGGATATAATGCTAGCAAAGGACAACAACATGAGCTAATTCTAAATCAGTTGAAAGACTTACCAGTGGAATTAAAAAATCATATTATTTTGGTATTGCCTTTAACTTACGGTGCTGATAGGAAAACAAAAGAAACAATAAGAGCTTTAGCGCAGAGCACTGGAATTGAGACCAAATGTTTTGTGGATACCTTAAATCAAGAAGAAATAAGTTTCTTAAGACTAAGTTCTGACATTGTTATAAATTTTCAAATTAGCGATGCATTTAGTGCCTCTCTTCAAGAACATTTTTACACAAATTCTATCATGATTTTAGGGGCATGGCTTCCGTATGACTGGTTGTCAAAAGAAGGATTGTTTTTTTATTCTATTCATCCGAATGAACTTATCGATTTACTTTCGAGAATCATTCAAGATATTGATATTGAAAAAGTTAAATTCAATTCGAATAACGTAACTATCTCCTCCATTTCATCATGGGAATCTGTTTCCAGATTATGGGCGGATGATTATAGACAGATGTTAAATTAAATATTTTTTTGAACAAATCAATTCTATTTATTTCGGTAACCTTTCCACCTCGTCTTTCGGTAGCGAGCCTTAGACTTTATCACTTTGCCAAACTTTTTGCCGATCATGGTTGGAAAGTTCACGTACTTACTTGTTCCCAAACCGGAGAAACAACATCAGATGAATTTAACTTTGATGGTCTAAACATTATTCATGTAAAATGGAAGGACCCTTTTGATGTTACATTCAAAATTAAAAATCCATTATTAAGGAAATTAACTACGAAGTTTATTGCTCTTTTTATACCATATTTAGCTTCATGGTGGCCAGATCTAAGATTTAGAAGTTGGAGAAAAAATACTATAATTCAAGCGAATAAATTAATTGAAAAAGAACAGATTACACATATCTATTCAAGCTTTTCACCGCCTTCGCCTCATATGATTGCTTATCAATTAAAAAAGAATTACGAGCAATTATTTTGGATTGCAGAATTCAGAGACTTAATGAGTTATTCCCATGCCAACAAAGGAATAAAAAAGTTTTTAGCAAATTTTCATTTTAGGTATGAACGTAAAATTTTGTCATTAGCAACAGATATTGTTTGTGTATCTGAAGGTCATGCCAAATTCTTAGAAAAAAAACTTAGTCGAAAAGTAAATATATTACTCAACGGATGCGATTTTTCCTTGTATGAAGTAATAAAACCGATTAATAACTCAACTTTCACGATAACATACACAGGGAACATTTATAAAAAGAATAATGACATACAGCTATTTTTTGAAGCAATCGAAAAGTTAATTCATACGAATGGAAAAAATTTAAAAGTGATTTTTGTTGGCACGTCTCAAAGCGCTTTTTTAAGGTCAATTATTCAAAAAAATAGACTTGAGGAATACATTGAGTTTCTTCCTAAATTGAACCATCATGAAGTTAGAATTTTACAAAAATCATCAGATTTATTGTTGCACTTTTGTTGGAATAATAAACAGCAAAAAGGAAATCTTACGGGAAAAATCTTTGAATATATTTCTGCTCGCACTCCAATTTTAAGTATTGGAGAACAAGAAGAACTTCGAGAAATACTTTTCAAAACAAATTCTGGTAGAATGATTAACGAACTAGAAGAAATTGTTTCATTCATTGAAGGACTTTTTACTAATTACCCAGCGTTACCGAAATGGAGTAATGAAAACTGCGAATATTCTAAACTAAATCAATTCAAAACACTAGAAAGTCGAATTCTAATCTAAAAATGAGTCCAACTCTATTTCTATATAGATTCTTCCCCTTTATGTTCCTATACATCATGAGCATTGGAGTGGTTTTTCCTAGAGGATCAATAGGCACACAAGTAGTAGGAATTATAGTGTTTTTGAGTACCTTATATTTTTTTATAAAGACTTACAAACCAATTAAGTTATTCGGAATTCTCTACTTATTTATTGCTTATTTATCCGTGCTAGTTTTGTTCTCATCTAAATTCATTTACTCTTTATCAAACCTTACCTCTACAGTTATTTGGATGCTCATCTTACCTCTTTCATTTTTTATAATTACAGATTTAGAAAAATTTAAAAAACTCATCAATTTTACGGCTATAATAGCCTTACTTTATATCGTTAACATAGTATTATCAACAACATTCAATATACAAGGAAAATCCTATTCCGGGGAGATTTTTGATGTAGGAAATGTATTTACAGAGGGATTAAATTCAATGTCTTATTTACTCGTTGCTAGCCCCTTAATTATCTATTTAAATCCAAATTACAAAAGAATTATTATTATCATCTCAATTATCATTTTCATTTTAGTTTTAGTACAACTTAAGCGAATTTCTATAATTGCAATTTTAGTTGGATTTGTAATAAATCTTTTTTACAGTGGTAATAGAATAAATATTTTCTTTGGACTTATCATGTCTTTTTTGCTTTTCTTTATTGCCTTCCCATTATTTGAATCTACATTAGAAAAACAAGTTAAAGCTAGAGAAAGACGACTAACAACACAAAACATTGAAGAAGAAGGCAGGTATCAGGAAACGTTTGTAGTCCTTGATGAAACCATATTCAGTGGTCAATCGAAACTACTTTTTTTTGGGAAGGAAATCTTTAATTCTCCCGGAAACTACGCAAATGGAAAGTATGGTAAAAGAATGATTCATAACGACTACAATGCAATATTACATGGCGCGGGTGTAACCGGGTTAATTTTATTTCTAATTTGGCCTGTTCCTCTTTTTATATTTTACAGGAAAATAAAAACAATGACTAAATTTCAATTCAAAGATAAAAAGCTATTCGACTATATGAAAGTCTGCTTTATAAGTTTTTTAATACTCGGCTATATTTTAAGTATTTCTGGAGGTGTAAATGCAATTTTGTTTAATGCTATTCGTGTGGCCATATTAGGTGGCATATTGAGAATTTTCTTCGAACATTATAAGTTATTTATTCAACAGAACAAATTACATGTATAACCAGCTTTACAGAATTAACAATTTACTTTTTCATTTAAAAATTAAATGGTTTAAAAGAAATCTTCATGTAGCTGAAGGAGTTCGAATAAATGCTTGGCCAACTATAGTTTTACATCAAAAAGCGTCTATATTCCTTGGCGAAAATGTACTCCTGAATTCCAGCAATCGAACATATCACGTAAATATGTTCACACGTGTTAAATTAATGTGCGATAAACCGAATGCTTCAATTTCCATAGGAAAAAACACAAGAATTCACGGATCCTGTATCCATGCCTTTGAAAAAATTGAAATTGGTGAAAATTGTTTAATTGCCGCAAATTGTCAAATATTTGACTCCAATGGCCATGGAACAGAAATAGGTCATCGACACTCAAATCAAGGAATTTCAAAACCCATAAAAATTGGAAACAATGTTTGGATCGGAACAGGATGTATTATTTTACCAGGAACTTTCATAGGCAGTGGTTCTGTTATTGCAGCTGGAAGTGTTGTAATCGGAGAAGTCCCTGAAAAAACAGTTTATGGCGGAAATCCTGCAAAACTTCTTAAAAAATTAGACAATTGAATTTTGTAATCTTAACAGACTACCTAGGAAGATTCGGTTCTAAACAAAAATCGACTATCTACAGGGGAGGATTGGACCTTAAGCAAGTTATTAATTTATTAACTGCGGAAGGCCATCAAGTTAAATGTTACTCGTTTAGTGAATGGAATACATTAATGAAGGAACAAGTTCCACACGTTATAATATACACCTCATCTGAAGATTTCGGAGATAAATATAAATCTTTCATTGAAGATATTATTTGTTCACTTCAATTTTCAAATCACATTTGTCTACCCAATTTCCATTTTTTAAAAGCTCATAATAACAAGGTGTACATGGAGATGTTACGGAATGTTTTTCATTTTCAGGATACAGAAATATTCAATAGTCAATTTGCTGCGACTATTCAAGAACTTGAACATTTAAATATAGAGTTTCCGATTGTTGTTAAAGGTCATGCCGGTGCGTTATCTAAGAGTGTATTTAAAGCTAAAACAAGAAAAGAACTTTCGAATATTTTCAAGAAAATAGCTGCCAAATTACCAATTTCAAAGCGCGTAAGAGAACGATTAAGAAGATTTAAACACCGTAATAATTATAGCGGAGAATCTATTGTTTTCGGGAAAGTTGTACTTCAACAATACATAGAAAATATTACACATGATTGGAAAGTATTAGTTTATTTTGATAAACTCTTTGTTCTGAAAAGACAAAATAGAAAAAATGACTTTCGGGCTAGCGGAAGTGGATTGTTTAGTTATACGGAACAAGTACCAAAACAAATCCTAGATTTTGCATTGGCATGTAGAAAAAAACTAGGTGTGCCTCATGTATCTTTAGATATTGCGCTCTTAAATGACCAACCCATATTATTTGAATTTCAAGCTATTTACTTTGGAACAAAGACTTTAGAAAATTCTACATATCATTTTACTCGCGTCAATACTAACTGGGAATTAACTTCAGGAAGTGTTGAATTGGAAAGAATTTATGTTTATAGTATTTTACAATTTCTAAATTCAGATGAAAGTACTCTTCATCAGTAGTCAAAAGAAAACCACGATTATTTCTCCTTTTGTAAAATCTCAAGGTGATTCATTGGAGAAAATTGGCGTAGAAGTTTCATATTTTCTAATTAAAAACAAAGGACTTTTCGGATATTTAAAAGCAATATTTCAACTCAAAAAATTCTTAAAAAAAAATCAATTTGATGTTTTTCATGCTCACTATAGTTACAGTGGTTATGTTGCCACACTGGCAGGTTGTAAACCTTTGGTAATTTCATTACTCGGTTCTGATGTACTTGCTTCAAAGAGCAGAAAAATTATAATGAAGGTTTTTATTAAATTATTTAATTGGCCAAAAATTATTGTTAAGTCCGAGGAAATGAAATTAAATTTAGGTCTAGAAATGGTGGAGGTTATTCCTAATGGAGTCGATTTGGACTTTTTTAAACCTATGCCTATGGAAATCTGTAGAGTAAAGACTGGTTGGCCTTTAAATGAAAAAATAATTCTTTTTAATGGAGACGAAAATAATTCGATAAAAAATTTCCAATTGGCAGAAGAAGTAGTTTCAAAATTACCATTTGAAGCTAAGATTATTTCATTAAAAAACCTAACACGAGAAGAAGTTGTACTCTATTATAATGCTTGTGATGTTTTTCTGTCAACCAGTAAATGGGAAGGCTCTCCTAATACAATTAAAGAAGCCATGGCTTGTAATACACCTATTGTTGCAACTAAGGTCGGTGACATTTCTTATCTATTTGGCGAGAATTCTGGAAACTATTGTTGCGAATTCAATAGCTCGCTTCTTGCTGAAAAATTACAATACATCTTATTAAAAGAAAAAAGAGAAACAAACCGAGGAAGATTTAGATTAAATGAGATTAATTTAGATCAAATTAAAATCGCGAATCGAATCAAAGATTTTTATGACTAATTCCATTTCATGGTTAATTGGGCAATCATTCAGTGAAGGTCAAAAACTAGACAACTTTCTGGTTAAACAGGGTTCATACACATTTTTTCAATCTTCAGCTTATACTGATTTATACACAAGAAATGGATACAAAACCTTGAGTATTGTTGGAATTGAAAATGGGCAAATCGTTGCAAGTTGTAATGTTGTAGTCCTTAAAGAAAACTTTGGACCATTATCAGGGTTGACCGCTAGGGCAATAATAACTGGCGGACCTGTAACTACGCAAGCATCCTACTTTAGGGACATAATTATTAAACTCAAAGACCTAATAAAAAACGAAGTAATCTACCTTCAAATAAGGAATGTCTTTGAACTTAGTCATGAAAAAAAAGTGATTTTAGAAAATTTAGGTATTCAATACAAAAAACACTACACCATATTTAATTCGCTTGACGAAAATCCTATGAACAACTACTCCTCTGGTAGAAGAAAAAACATACGAAGAGCTATACGCGATAATTTGAATTTTAAGCAATTAGAAAGTTTTGAGGACATCTATGAAGCAGGAAAACTGGTGATTGAAACCTATAATAGAATTAAATTACCATGTCCTAATGTTGATTTTTTTTCGAGCATTTTTGAATTTTCACAACAAAACAAAATCGCGATTTTTGGAACATACCTAAATAATAAACTCATCGCCTCACGATTTTGTATGATGAATCAACATATCCTTTACGATTGGTATGCTGGTCATATAGAGAGTTTCAATTCTTATTATCCAAATGACTTTTTAATTCATCATATATTCGAATGGGCTCAAAAAAACGAAATTAAAACTTTTGATTTTGGTGGTGCGGGAAATAACGACGAAGAATATGGTGTAAGAGAATTTAAACTTAAATTTGGTGGTCAACTTATCGAATATGGCAGAAATGAAATCGTATTTCAACCGTTAAAATACAGACTTGGTAAATTTGGTTTTAGTATGAAGAAACTTATTTTTAAATGAAAAGGCACTCTATCTTCAAACAAATAAAAATAAAATTCGGAAAGTATTTAGCACATTCATTCCCGTTAAATTCAGTTAGAATATTCGGACTTAAATTATGTGGCTTTAAAATAGGTAAAGATGTTTATATAGGAAGTAATTTGACAATTGCGAGTCTTATTTCACGTGGTGGATGTAATCTTAGCATTGAAGACCGAGTAGCAATTGGACCTAATGTAACTATAGTACTTTCTTCAGATGCAAATAATTCTAATTTAATGACTAAAATTGATCCTATTGTTGGCTCTGTTGTTATAAAAAAGGATAGTTGGATTGGGGCAGGTACAGTAATTCTGCCAAATGTCACTATAGGTCAAATGAGTGTTGTAGGTGCGCTTTCACTCATAAACAGAAATTTGGACGATTACTCCGTATATGCAGGGATTCCAGCACAAAAAATTCGAGAAATTGAAAAAAAATAAAATTTTAGTTGGACTCGGACATCCCGCTCATTACCATTTATTTAAGCATATTATTTTAAATAAAACCTTCGACACGATTGTAGTTTGTAGCGATAAAGATATTTTAATTGAATTACTCGAATTAAATCATGTAGACTACATTAAACTAACCAAGAGAGATAGTTCAAAAAATTTATTTTTGAAATTTTTAAAAATATTTCTTTCAAGTATAAGGTTAATTAGAATTGTTAAAAAAGAAAGACCAGAATTATTAGTTGGTTGTCTGACACAAATTTCCTGGGCAGGATGGTTTTGTAAAAAGAAAGTTTTATTCTTCGCAGAGGACGATTTTGCGTATACTAAAATCCAAGGAAAAATGACTTATCCATTTGTAACACATGTAGTAACAGCAAAAGGAGTGAATGTTGGCCCTTATTCAAGAAAACAAATTACATATCCAAGTTATCAAAAATTAGCTTACCTACATCCTGATAATTTAGCACCTGAGAATGGTCAACATTTGATTGATAAATATAAACTGGCTAAGGATTTCTTTATTATTAGACTTGTTAACTTATCTGCACACCACGATAAAAATATAAGTGGAATTTGCACAGAGGAATTGGAGAAAATCGTCAGCCAATTATGTAAAATTGGTCAAGTTATTATCTCTGCTGAAAAAAAACTAGACCCTCAATGGTCTAAATTTCAAATACCTTTGGATATTAACGACATTCATCATTTAATGAAAATCTCAAGAGGAGTAATAAGTGATAGTCAGAGTATGACAGTGGAGGCGGCTCTTTTGGGAGTTCCAAATATCCGAATTAATGATTTCAAAGATAAAATTTCGATCTTAAAGGAATTGGAATACACGTTTGAATTAACAAAGAGTTTTTTTCCAAATACAATTCAAGAAATTGAAATTGAAGAATTTGTTTCTCAAAATTCTATAACTTGGCAGAAGAGAAAGGAATTGCTGCTCGAAAACAAAATAAATCCCCTACCCTTTTACGAAAATTTAATAAAGGAGCATTGTGCGTGATTTTACTCTCCATACCTACAGAAAACTTATCGAAGCTTTAATTGAAAAAGGATATTCGTTTCAAACTTTCTCTGAATTTATAGAAAATCCCAAAGAAAATTGTGTTGTAATCCGACATGATTCTGATTTTTGGCCAAAAAACGATCTCAAAATGGCTAAAATAGAGTTCGAATACGGAATAAAAAGTTCTTACTATTTTAGAGTTCCAGAAACTTCAAAAACGGAAATAATTGAAGAAATAATTACACTGGGACATGAAATTGGATACCATTATGAAGACCTAGTGCGATATTCGGGAGACTACGACAAAGCATTGATTTCATTTAAGCAAAACTTAGAATTTCTTCGGTATTTTTTTCCGGTTAAAACTATTGCTCGTCATGGACGTCCTTTATCAAAAATTGATAGTTTAAGTCTATGGGATAAAGTAGATTACAAAAAAGAATTTGGACTGTTAGGCGAAGTGTATTTAGACATTAATTATGAAAATATTCTATATCTCACAGATAACGGGAGTAGATGGGATGGTCATAAAAGTAATATTCGTGATCTTGTGAAATCCTCTAATGTTTCTTTGAAAGTTAAGAGTACTTTTGATCTAATTAACGCAATAAAAGCAGGAGAAACACCTCAAATAATGATATTAAATTGTCACCCTGGACGGTGGAATAATGATTATATAATTTGGTTTTATCGTTATGCTATTCAAAAGGCTAAAAATAGATTGAAAATTATACTGAAGTTCTTACGATCTTGAGTAATTATTTTAGTTAGGTATTCGAATTAAGAATTATTTTAACCGAAGCATCCTTTTACATTTTAAATCGTTATATTTGAGTACATATTTTCAGTTAAAAAAGACCATATGAATTCACGAATTATATTAATAATTTCACTTTGGTTATCTTTTGGAATTAATAGTCAAGTTCCACCAAATACTAGATTGACAGATGTTTTCTGCTACAATTACAATTTACCCACATTATATACCAACTTCTCTGCTATCAAACAGACGTGTGATGGTTACGTTTTTGAAGTAGAAAATCAAACTACTTTTCAATCTGCTTCTTTCACTACCTACGGCAGTGTTGCTGGTAGAACTACAAATCTCTCAAATTTTTCAGGGGCCAATATTCAATATTCAACAACTTACAAAGTCCGGGTTCGCACTTGGATAGGAACACCAGCCAATTTGAGTGGGTATTCACCAATTAATTGTTTTGTAATTACCCCACCTGCTACTAGTAAAGTACAAACTAGTCAATGTAATTCTACATTAGCTTCAATGAATACACCTGTTTATGCCGACAATATTGTTGGGGCGGAAGCATTCGAATATGAACTTAAAAAATTACCCGGTGGCACAATAAATACATTTGAAAAAACATCTGGTACTCTCAACGCATTCTCAATGGCAGATTTCTCCAATTCATTTGGTGACTACAATACAACTTATGAGGTTAGGGTTAGAGTTAAAGTAAATGGTGTTTATGGGCCATACGGTACGATGTGTACGATAACTACACCCACGATTCCAAGTTCGCAACTTGCAAATTATTGCAATGGTTCAATAACGTATTTAAATACATCTCTTCCTGCCGTGGAAGTTGCTGGAGCTGATGCCTATAAATTTGAAGTAACCGACGGTGTTAACACAACCGAAATATTCCCGAATGCTCCAGGTTATACCGCTGTGTTAATTCCTGTAGCATGGGCTTCTTATTCTGGAACTCCAGCGAATATATCTTGGGTAACTTACAACATGACAGTACAAATTAGGGTAGCAATATTAGTTGATGGTGCATGGCAACCATATGGCCCTGCGTGCTCAGTTACAACTCCATGTGGATCTAGATTAACAGCAGCTATGGCCGGGAAAGTGATTAATTATCTTCACTACGATGAAATAATCGCTGAAACAACAGCATGCGCATCACTTGAAGACTACCAATTCAGGTATAGAAATTCAATTACTTCGAACACCTATATAACCGCATCATCAGGAACAGAAGCAACTGAAAACTCTACTGATAATAAGGTGTTTATATCTGATTTTGGCCCAATAACGAACTTTCCTTCTAGTAATCCTTATGGGCTCAATTACAGAATCTCTGTTCGAGTAAAAACCGGAGGTGTATGGTCTCCTTGGGGTCAAGAACGCCAAGTGAGTACTGTTTCAAACCCAACCACAAAAATTCGAGATGGAGTTTATCCAGTTGCAGGCACAAGCCAATGTGGATCTTCGTTTGCATCTCCTTTTCAAATGGCGAGTATTGCAACCATCTTAGGTTCATATAACTTATATGGTTTCACTTTTGCTACTTTTGAGGTAACAGAACTTGATGGTTCAGGAAATGACGTGTTGACGAAATATTTAACGCGACAAGTATCAACATATGGGGCTTTGGCAAGGTCTTTTCGATTGAATATGATAGAAGCCACAACTCCAACCGGTTCAGACGGTATTTGGGCTTCAAAATATAACACTGTATTTAGAGTTCGTGTAGCTACTAATTTAGGTTCTTACGGAGATGCATGTTATGTAAAAACTCCAGCTGCAATTAGTTCAAATGATGTTATAAATGAATATGAACAAGAGTTTGAAGAAAATAATCTTTCTACAATAGAATCAAAAACTGAATCGAATCAATTTGTCAATGACGAAGAACCTTTTGGAAATGTACGTTTCTTTCCAAATCCATACTCCAAAACACTCAATGTTCAATATCATTCTGATTTTTCAAATTTGAACAAAATTACAGTTCGAGACGTTTTCGGTAAAGAAGTTGTTTCAATTTTTTCAAGCTTAGACGATTTTATTGATATCGATCTTTTGGATATAATCCCAAATGGCATTTATTATATTGAGATTGTAAACGATCAAAATATACGCACCACAACAAAACTTATAAAAGCGGCGAATTAGCATTCATGCTCTCCTTTTTTCTTGAAAAATTATCCTTGAGTGAGAGAGACCTTTCTTACTTAGATTTAAACAAGCGTTTCGAAAAACCAAGCGGAAAAGTAATTTCTATCCGATCAAGTTTGAATAACATTAATTTTCTTCAAAAGAAAATAGAGAATTTACAACAAACAATCGATAGTGAACAATATATTATTTTTCAATTTGAAACATTAAGAGGAAGAGAAAATCGCATTAAGAAAAAATATCCTGCGTTAATAGCTCGGATGATCATTTTTACAGAATTTATAATTCACAGAGCAATTCCAAGACTTCCAATTATTGGCTTTATTTATCGTGGATTTACAAAAAATAGAGTGAAAATATTATCGAAAGCGGAAGGTCTTGGAAGAATAGTTTATTCAGGATTCCACTTGATTGAAGTTGAAAATTTTGATGGTTTATGTACTGTGCTTACTGCAAAAAACAACCTAACATTAAATAGAAAAAAAGCAAGCTTTGGATTAATATTCAAAATGAATAGAATCGGAAAAAACGGAAAAATAATTGGTGTATACAAAGTTAGAACAATGCACCCATATTCTGAATTTATTCATGATTACATTCTAAAGGTGAATGGATATGGAGATAAAGGGAAACCAAAAAATGATTTTCGCGTAACAACATGGGGTAGATTTCTGAGAAAATATTGGTTGGACGAAATCCCACAGATTTTAAATGTACTAAAATTAGAAATGAAATTAGTTGGACTCAGACCAGTCAGTGAAGTTTATTTTAACGAATTAGAAGAAGAACAAAAAAATAGACGGCTTAAAGTTAAACCTGGTTGTATTCCACCTTATGTTGCATTTAATATGAGTTCATCTAAAGAAAATGTTATTGAAGCAGAACAATTGTATTTAGAAATGAAAGATAAAAATCCTTATACTACTGACGTTAAATTATTTTTTGTTGCGTTAAAGAACATTATTTTCCTAAAGAAAAGAGGCTCATGAAAATTATACCGTTTATCTTGATTTTAACGCTCACTTCTTGCATTAAGCATAAAGAAATTCTCATGTTTAATGGCGAATTAAATACACAAAATTTAAATCTCAGTTCTCAATTTGAGCCCACCTTTGAAATCAATGATATCATAGAAATTTCATTGATATCAGAAAACAAAGAAGCTTTGGCTTTATTTGACACCAAATTCGACGAAGGAAAATCTATAGTTACCTATAATTCCGGGGTTGCAGCAAAAGGAGGTTTCTTAATAAAGAAAGATGGAAAAATAACCTTACCATATGTTGGCGACATTCAAGCAGAAGGTAAAACGAGAACAGAGCTAGTGAATGATATCACACTTAAACTGTCAGAATTTATAAAATTCCCCGTTGTTCAGGTTAACTTGTTGAATTTTAAAATAAGTGTACTCGGAGAAGTTAAGCAAGCTGGTACATACAATATTCCGAATGAACGAATTTCTATAATCCAAGCAATTGCGATCGCTGGAGATTTTACAAATTATAGCAACAAAAAAGAAATACATGTATTGAGAGAGACCAATGGAACTAGGAAAGAAATTATAGTCAACCTAAATGATAAAAGTGTTTTTTCCTCAGAAGCTTACTTTCTAAAACAGAATGACATTGTTTATATCCAACCCGTGAAATCTAAGGTATTTGCAACAAATAATCAACTTGCACTACCAATTGTTTCCTTTGCCTCACTTATACTTACTGCTTTAAATCTGATTCTTAAATAATGAGTAAGGAAATTAAACAAAATATTGACCTCGATCAAATTCTTAAAACGAATTATAGAGAATTAATTTTTAAATACCTATCTCATTGGAAATTATTAGTTGGTCTAATAATTATTTCTCTCGCATTATCCTTTGTCTATTTACGTTATACCACACCTCTTTACGAGGCAAATATGACAATTTTAATTAAAAACAACCAAAAGGGTGGTTCTGGAATGTCGGAAACTTCCGCATTTGAAGATTTAACGATATTCAATGAGGGTTTATTTATTGAAAACGAAAAATCTATTCTTCAATCAAGAAGATTGATGAAAACGGTGGTAAACGAATTAAATCTGAGATGTGAATACCATAGAATTGGGAATTATACAGGACTTAAAAAAGTGGAGGCTTATAAGAATGCGCCAATTACCATAGAATATAAATACCTAGATACTGTATATTTTTCTGAGGCAAAAAGTAATACCTTATTTAAAATTGCAGAAAATCATGTTGAGGTTGAAAACGAAGATGGTGAGAAAATAAAAACCTATAGCTACGATAAATTCTATTCATTTGATGAGAAAATTTCCTTTCGAGTTGTAAAAAATAAAATTTTTAATACATCACATATTGGTGTAACTTATAGACATTGGTTGTTGCCATTAGAAACATGTGTGGATAAATACATCAGTAAAATTAAAATTGAACAATCTTCACAAAACTCGACCATTCTTAAATTAAAATTGATTTACAATTCTAGTGAAAAAGCTGTTGATATTTTGAACAAGTTAGTTGAAAATTACAACGAGGACGCAGTAAAAGATAAAAATCTTGTGGCCGAAAATACAGTGAGATTTATTTCAGATAGAATAAAAGTCCTAGCAGATGAACTTGGATATATTGAAGATAGTTTAAAAGATGTAAAAACATCGAGCGACTTAATTGATTACCAATACGAATCTCAAAATAATTTGGGATATTATAAAGAAATTCAATCGCGAAGTTTAGAGGCTAACACTCAGCTAAAACTGAGTCAAATGATGCTTGATCATATTTTAAAAAACAGAGAAGTTGAAGATTTAATACCTGTGAATTTAGGAATTGAAGATAATAGTATTGACATAGCTATTAAGGAACACAATAAATTAGTAATCGAACGAATGGAGGATTTAAAAACTTCCACTTTAAAAAATCCAAAAATCATCAACCTTTCTTACCGAATAAATGAGTATAAAGTAAATATACTAGCAAGTATAAAAAATGTAATTGCTGCAAAGCAAAAAATAGTTAATGAAGTCTACATACAATTAAATAAATTGGACAGGAATATAGGAAATATCCCACAATTCGAAAAAGACATCAGAGCGATAAAAAGACAACAAGAAATAAAAGAACGATTGTATGTTTATCTTCTTGAAAAAAGAGAAGAGGCCTTTATTTCTCTTGCAGTTGGGGTTGGTAATGCAAAAATAGTAGATCCAGCATATTCAAATCATTCAATAGTTTCACCAAAACCTTCCATGATTTATTCCATAGCCTTATTAATAGCTATTGTAGTTGGGGTCATCTATATTTACATTAGAGAACTTTTTAAAGATAAAGTCTATGGAAAATCCGATATTGATAAATTAAACCTCCCCTATATCGGCAATATCCCACTTGGTGAAAAAGAACAACAAATTGTAATTTCCAAAGGTAGTAAAACAGCCATTTCTGAATCTTTTAGAAGCTTGAGGACGAATGTTGATTTTATGCTCGGCGATAGAAAAGAAGATCAAGGTAGATTTATATTTATCACCTCGACAGTAGCGAAGGAAGGAAAATCATTTACAGCCGTTAATTTCTCGTTATCGCTTGCTTTATCAGGCAAAAAAGTATTACTTCTTGGTATGGATCTACGGGCTCCAAAATTAGAACAATACTTAGGTAAAGAAAAATCCAAAGGTGTTACCAATTATATAGTAAACACTTCGAGTCAAATTACTGATTATATATACCAAAGTGACCTACACGAAAATTTATTTATTTTTCCATCTGGAGATATTCCCCCTAATCCTTCTGAATTATTGATGAGCGACAGAATAAAGGAATTATTTGAAACTATAGGAAAAGAATACGAATATATCATAGTAGATACAGCACCTGTTGGAATTGTCACAGACACTTTACTAATTTCAAACTATTCAGATGTAACCATCTACGTGGTGAGAGCACATCAATTACCTAGAAAAATGCTCAATATTGCCGTTGATTTGTTAAATGACAACCGAATGCCAAATATGGCTATTTTACTCAATGGAACTTATGGTTCCAAGGGATACGGTTATGGGTATGGATACGGTTATGGGTACGGGTATGGATACGGTTATGGATACACTGAAGGATACTATGTGGATGACAAAAAACCAAAAAAATGGTGGGACCCAAGATCTTGGTTCAAAAAGAAATAGCAACTGGACAATGATCCGAACCGTATATTTCGTTTAAAATATCTGCTGACTTTACTTTTTGAATTAAGGATTTTGACGTTAAAAAGTAATCTATTCTCCACCCTATATTTTTATCACGTGCGCCAGCACGGTAACTCCACCAGGAGTACTTAACTTTTTCTGGATTTAATTCTCGAAAACTATCCACAAATCCGGAAGCAATGAAATTATTCATCCCATTAATTTCTTCTTGCATATAGCCTGCCGCCTTATTGAAATTCTCCTTAGGTCTTGCCAAATCAATTGGCTGATGTGCCACATTAAAATCTCCACAAACAACTACAGGTTTTGTGGTTTCTAACCCTTTTAAATAAGAAAGGAAATCCTCATCCCATTTTTGACGATAACCCAATCGAAGCAACTCGCTTCCCGAATTAGGAACATATACACAAACTAAATGGTAATCGGTAAAGGTTGCGCATACGATTCTACCCTCTTGGTCGTGTTCTGAAATCCCCATACCATAAGTAACTTTCTCAGGAGCTACTTTTGATAATATTGCTGTCCCTGAATATCCTTTCCTTTCGGCAGAATTCGCAAATACATGATATTCGCTTAAAGATGAAACAGCCTCTTTTACTTGATCTTCCGTTGCTTTAGTTTCCTGAAGACAGATAACATCCGGCTGAAGGTTTTTCATGTCTTGTAGAAATGACTTTCCTACCGCAGCTCGAATTCCATTAACATTAAACGATATAATTTTCATGGTGCAAAATTTTCACAATTTTAGTGAATATCCCATAGAAATACCTGTGTTTAATGAATTATTCCATGAATTAAATAAAAAAGACAAATCTATTTGGTGTTTTGCAAACCATATTTTTGTCATTCCAAAATCAAAACCATATTCATTTATTAACTTGAATGAGAGATAATTGTATGATTCAAGAAAAAATGAAAAATCATTAGTTACATTTAATATTCCACAAAAACTTGATGTTGAATATACAACATGATTGAACGATTTAATCAGTCCTAAATTCCAATTAAATGAAAACCTTGTGTTTAAATCCCATTGATACAAGGTATTGAATTCAACTGCATTTAGTGAAAAATTCAATGGACTTATAAAACTGATTAATGTCGAGAATGCAAATTTCTCACGACTAACGAGGGGAATCTTCAAGGCAAGATAAATTGGAATATCTTTTGAGTTTGAAAATACATTACTTATTGCGTAAGAGGCTGGAATACAATTAACGCCTATTCTTCCTTCTATTTTTTGCATTATTCTCTTTCTGAACATGCAATTTAAATTTGAAAAAGATAATCTTTCCGGAGGAAAATTCAAATTAATTCCTGACTCTAGATATCCAAAAGTTGAACTAGGAAGGTAGGGGCTGTCGGCCACTCCGGGTCTATCGAACACAACCTGTGACCCTTGCGCTTGGACAACCCCTACACAGACTAAATGAATAAAAAGCAGGAATCCTTTCAAAATAAAAATGACATATTAATTCCGGCTAAAAACTGCTTAATTTTAGCGTCATTTCTAATCGGTATAATTCCGTAATCTACAATAGCATTGATTTTAAACAAATTGCCCCCTGGAGCGTCAACATCAAAGCCTAAACTAGCACGAATTGGCAAATCGAACTGACGATAACTTTCTCTTAATGAACTTTTATCGTGAAATCCATCATCTACGCTGTACCATTTTCTGAATATTGTATAATGATACATAGGGACGATTCCTAGCGATATTGTTAGACGTGAATAAAGAAAAATCTCTCTGTTCATTCGGTATTGGAGCATAACAGGAAGTTCTATTGCTCTAATATTGTACCTCAACCTGCCCGTTGAATCCGGATTGCCTACTGAATTATCAGAATCCGTAGTATATACTCCAG
This sequence comes from uncultured Lishizhenia sp., assembly GCA_964562965.1. Lineage (GTDB taxonomy): Bacteria > Bacteroidota > Bacteroidia > Flavobacteriales_D > Crocinitomicaceae > UBA952. Next base: position 12,018 of record CAZLVX010000004.1, on the reverse strand, counting down.
TGCCTCGCATTTGTAATCCCAAAGAAGAAAATAGCGCAAAATTCTTCGACAAATTGACCTGATTACTAAAGTGAATTCCTAAGGCCGGTTTTAAAAATGAAGAATCTAAAGCATCTCTATAAGTTACCCAAGAATTATTGAATGAAAAACCAAAGACCGCAGTTTTATCAAACATACTTTTTACACCTGCTTTTTCTTTTTGAGCTAAAATAGATTGTGATAATACTATTAAAATTATGCCTATATAAATTTTCATGTTTTTTATTTTAAATCCGAACCAATAGTAAAGTAAAACTGATTAATTGCTGCATTTAGCATTCGATTTGCTTCAATGAAATTCAGCATATTCTGTAAATAACTTCTTTGAAAATCAATGTATTCGTATAGTGATATATTTCTTTTTTCATAGTTTTCTTTGGCTGCAATTGAAAGCTCCTCCATTTCATTCATTAAATCTTGATTAAATGAATTCACTAATTCTTCAGACCTTTCAAGCGCCGCTAAAGCAGCAGTAATCTCATTTTTTACTTCATTCTGCTTATATTTTAATAATAGCTGATTTTGTTCAATTTGAATTTTAGCTGCTGCAATTTCTCCTTGATTTCGATTAAAAACTGGTATTCCCATTTCGAATACCATCCCAACATAAGGTCTAACATGGTTCGAACCTTGATCATGAGGTTGATATCCTAAATTAATATTGGGCACAGACTCTGCTTTTTGTTTTTTCAAATTCATTTGAGATTTAGAAATTGATTTAATGCTGATTTTTATATCCGGCCGTTGTGATAATGCTAGATTGTAAAATTCTTCAATAGGCTTTTTCTGTATTGAGACACCAACAGATCGCTGAGGCTTTAGTTTTGAATTAGGAGCGACATTCATTAACATTTTCAATGCTAACTCTTTATTCAAGAGATCTTTCTCGTTTTCATTGATTTCTGAGAGAATAGATTGTCTTTCGGACTTCAATCGAATTAACTCACTTTCTGAATTAATTCCCAGTTCCTTACCTTTGGCATATTGTGCAATTAATCTGTCATATTGTTGTAAAGATTGCAATAGAACTTCATTTTTTTGAGATAATTCGATATGCTCATAGAAGACTTCACTATATTCCAACACTAAACCCCGAATCATATCGGCAAGTGCAAGTTCAGCAATTTCTTTTCCAATTTTTGCCTCTTTCACTGCATTTATTCTTTTACCAGAAATGGAAAATGCATATTCAATTTGCAAGAGTTTTTGATTTTCAAAAGCAAAATATTTATTCTCAGCAACGCTATACATCTCAGCATTCCAAACAAAGAGAGGATTATCCCAAAGTTTTAATTGTTGAATTTCAGCTTCTGCTAAGTCGACATTATAATATTCGGCAAGTAATCTAATATTCTCTTTCAACATTCTATTTTTACCTTCTTCAAATGAAAAAGAAATAGTTTCGGGCATTTGTGCATTTAAATTACATGCAAAAATTACCATCCAAAATAAATTATATAACTTCATTAGACGTGGTTTTAAGTAATTTTTTTCGCGATTGTTTTCTCATTGCGAAATAGTAAATAACTGGAAATGTTAGTAAGGTCAGAATTGTAGCCGTTATTAGACCTCCAATAATAACTATTGCAAGAGGCTTCTGACTTTCAGAGCCAATTCCTGTAGACAAGGCAGCAGGTAAAAGACCAATTGCCGCCATAAGTGCGGTCATAACAACTGGTCGAATTCTGCTTTTTACACCTTCGATAATCGCGGGAACGAGTTCCATTTTATCTTTCAAGTTTTTATTGAATACAGAAATGAGTATAACCCCGTTTTGCACACATATTCCGAATAAGGCAATGAATCCAACACCAGCAGAAATCCCAAAGTTAATTCCTGTTAAATGCAGCGCTATAATTCCTCCAATTAATGCAAAAGGAACGTTTAAGAGAACTAATCCAGCATCTTTTGCATTTCCGAACAATATGAACAGAAGTATGAAAATTCCAAATAATGAAATAGGAACAACTTGTGACAATGTACCTGTCGCTCTGACTTGATTTTCAAACTCTCCAGTCCATACAATCGAATATCCTTTGGGAAGCTTTACCAATTCATTCACTTTTTCTTGTGCCTCAGCAATAGTACTACCTAAATCTCGCTCTCGCACGGAAAACTTAACTCCGATAAAGCGTTGATTATTGTCTCGATAAACAAATGCTGGACCTGTTACTTTTTCAATCGAAGCAATTTCACCAAGAGGAATAGTTTGTCCATTTTCAGCAGGTATCATTAATTTTAGAATTTTACTTTCATTATCTCTGAATTCCTTCGGATAACGAATTCTTATATTAAATTTAGATTCGCCCTCGTATTTTTCACTTACATTTTTACCTCCAACAGCCATTTCAATAATGTCTTGGGCATTTTTCATTTTTATTCCATGAACAGCCATTTTTTGTTGATCAAAATGAACTTGAATTTCTGGTTGCCCAACATTTCTTAAAATACCAGCGTCCTTAACACCATCTACAGGTTTAATTGCCGTGAGAACAAGATTAGATAAACTATCCAAGACTTTAAGATCTGGTCCAAAAATCTTTACTGCATTGTTTGCATTCATCCCTGCAACTGCTTCAGCAACATTATCAATGATTGGCTGAGAATAATTAAAATTAATTCCCGGATACTTTTTCATTTTTTGGTCCATTTCAGAAATCAACTTATCTATTGTTAAGCCATCTCTCCATTCACTTTTAGGTTTTAAGTTTACTTGCATTTGCACGTAAAAAAAACCGCTTGGATCTGTACCATCATTCGACCGTCCTGTCTGTGATAAAACTCCATTAACTTCCGTAAATTGAGTCAACTCTTTTCGTAAAATAGCGACTTGTTTTGTGGTTTCATCTAATGACATACTCATGGGCATTTTGGCTTCAACCCATAATGCACCTTCATTTAAAGTGGGTAAAAATTCAGTGCCCATCCATTTGGTTGAAAAAAGACTTGCCAATAGTATACTCAAGGAGATAAAAATTATTTTGAATTTATTTCTAAACGACCATTCAACACCTTTACCGAAGACTCTATCAAAGAATATAACAAACACATTATGACGTTCTCTCACATTTCTTTTTAACAATATAGCTGAAAGAACAGGTACTAAAGTCAAGGTAAATAACAAGGCTCCAAGTAATGCAAAACCAAGTGTGAATGCTAAAGGCGAAAACATTTTTCCTTCAACCTTTTGAAACGCAAATATGGGCAGAAGTGCTGTAATAATTATAAGTTTTGAGAAAAACACAGCTTTTCCCATCTCTACTCCAGTTTTTTTGATTAATCCTAATTTTGACATTCTATTGAATCTCTCCATTCCCACCTTTTTTGCCTGATGATCGAGCACTACAAAAATTCCTTCTACCATTACAACAGCACCATCGATTATTATCCCGAAATCAACAGCACCTAATGAGAGTAAATTCGCGCTCATCCCCTTGATGTAAAGCATCAAAAAAGCAAATAATAGCGACAAAGGAATGATAATCGAAACAATTAGAGTTGTTCTCCAATCTGCCATAAATAAAAATACTATGACCGTTACGAAAATTATTCCTTCGATTAAATTTTTTGAAACTGTATCTGTGCAGTAATCCATCAAGTTATCTCGATCATAAAAAGTTTCCATTTTTACGTCAGAAGGAAGAACATTCGCATTTAAATGTTCTATTTTTTCTTTAACCCTAGCCAATACTTCACTTGGATTCTCCCCTTTTCGCATTACAATTATACCTTCAACGACATCATCGTTTTCATTTAGTCCAACTTTACCGACTCGTTGAGATCCAGTCAATTCAACATCGGCAATGTGCTTTATAAGGATCGGTGTACTATTAACAGTTTTGACAATCGTGTTTTCGATATCCGGAATGTCTTTTATTAATCCTAATCCTCTTACAACAAATGCTTGATTGTTTTCAGTGACAACATCGCCGCCAACATTAAGATTACAGCTTTTGAGTGCTTCCTGAAGATCAAATACTGTTATTTCGTATTTTGCTAATTGAACAGGGTCAGGTTGAATCTCGTAAATTTTCTCTTGACCTCCAAATGCTACGATGTCGGCAACACCTGGAACTGCTCTTAATTGTCTATCTATTGTCCAGTTTTGAATTGTTAATAGATCGGTCGAAGTTCGATTATTACCTTTTAACACATATCTAAATATTTCACCTGTTGGTCCATAAGGAGGCTGTACATTAGGTTCTACACCTTCAGGTAATTTTACATTTCGAAGTAAATTATTGACTTGTTGTCTAGCAAAAAAATCATCAACATCATCCTCGAAAATCACTTTAATTATAGACAATCCAAACATGGATATGGAGCGGACATTTGTTTTTTTCTGTACTGAGTTCATTGAGACTTCAATAGGCACAGAAACAAATCGCTCGACTTCTTCCGCACTCCTACCTTTCCAATCCGTGACTATAATGATCTGAGTATTTGTTACATCTGGAAAAGCTTCCAATGGAGTTTTTAGGTAGCTAAAAACTCCAGCAGATGCAAGAATGATTACCATTGCGAATGTGAACATCTTGTTTTTCAAAGAAAAACCAATGATGTTTCTTATGAATTTATTCATATAAACTTATTTAAAACATCAATAAATTAATCGTTGAAAACGTCGTAAACGAAAAGTTGATTTTTATTAATTAACTTCTCTCCAGCACTCAATCCACTCGAAATGTAGGCTGTGTTTTCGGTAGTTGAATAAACTTCGACTTGTCTTGTCTCAATCTTTTCTGCATGGTGAAATACCATGACAAAGTACTTATTCTTATCGAAAATCAATGCTTTTTTATCGATAGCAATCATGGATTCAGGTTCCTGATAATAAAGCAATCCTGTACAAAACATCTCAGGCTTTAACTTATATCCTTTGTTTTTAAGTAGCACACGTGCCTTCAAGGTTCGAGTTAAGGGATCTACTATATTTTCGATTCGAGTAATCTCTCCAGCTATCACAGTATCAGGTAAAGCAATAGATTTAATATCAATTCGCTGACCTATTTTAATTCGGGATAAATCTTTTTCGTATACGTCAAATGCCACAAATACCTCATCTAACCGAGCGACAGACAAAAGGTAATCGTTGGCATCAGACCTTATTTGCATGTTTGGTCCTACCTTTTTTTCAAGAACAAATCCGGCAACAGGCGATTTAATTACGTATTTTCCTCCATCAGAAATAGAATAAACATTGTAAACTTCTTTCACTCTTGCAAGTTCTGCTTTTGCAAGCTCTAAATCCTTCCTTGCATAGGCAAGCTCGCGTTGACTGCTGAATTTACTTTTATTCAATTCAACTTGTATGTCATAATTTTTCTTTGCTAATTCATATTCGTCTTGCGCTGCTAAGAGTTCTTTTTCATATTCTCTTGCTTCGCCTGAATTTAATACTATTATAGGTTTCTGTGTATCCAACAAATCGCCAATCTCAAAGTTTACGGATACTACCTTTCCTCCAATCATTGGGTAAACATTCACTAAATTATTTTCATCTGGAATAACTTTTCCGTTTAAATTAAGTGAACCCATGACCTGCTTTACTTCCGCTTTGGTGAAAGTTAGCGCATTCAGCTGGTCTTTTGTTAATGTTGTTTTTTTGTTTTCTTCTTGAGGGATTTCCTTTCCACAAGCTAATAAAAGGAGAGCAAAGCACCCCAATAAAATTATTGATTTCATCTTCTAAAATTTAAGTTAATACGTTCGATTCAGCGGACCGAACACCTATAACCTAAAATTTTGAAATAAAATAAACCGCGGATAAACTCTAAATTCAAATAATGAATCATTGAAATAAGTAGAGAAAATTATTACTCTATGAGTTACAAAATTTTGAACTTTGAAAACTCCAAATGTATCAGTAAGTCTTTTTCCATCCTGATTTTTAATGAAGAGATGATGATAATTATTGTCTAACTTTAAAGTTCCATCAACTGGAAGGTCGTTCGAAAAAAAGTAGACCTCAAGTGTGTTTTTGTCGAAACTATCTTCATTGGTGACATTTTTGTCAACAATTTGAATTGACGATTCAATAAATGTTGCCCTCGAAATAAATGAAGTAACAAATAAGAAAATCCAAAAAGCGTAAAATTTCACGTTGCAAAATTATAACAATTTTTACAACCTTTCAAAATTCTAAAATGTTAACGATAGGTTAACACAACCAAACCAACTATCCTTACTATTATTTCTATTCGTTAATCGTTTGCCTTCCATCCTTAGGTTTAAATTCTGCGAAAGTTTTACATCCCATCCAACTGTCATAGCAGAAAATCGTGATGAAATCCCATCAAAAAAAACACCTTCAGAATCGCTAAAAATCTCTCCTCTCAATCCGATTGCGTTTAACTCATTAAGCTTTACTTTCATTCCTGAATTTAATTGCCACCAAGTTTTCCATTTGTTAATTCCCTTTTGCTGCCCCATATATGCGCAAGATTGAACCATGATTCTATCGTTAATCTTTACCGTTCCATTAAGGTCATTGAATACCCTCCACTCTTGTTGATTTGTCAAGCCCTTTTCTTTTCCAATAAAACTCGTCCAATTCAAGTAATAATTTTTCCATTTTAATTCAGCCAAAGAAGACCATGCTAGAGAGGGCATGCGATCAGAGATGTGTTGCCAACCGTTCACGAGCATAGGTGTGAAGGTAAGCCAAGAATTGCATCTAATGCGCCATTTTATTCCTGCTAAGTAATATGGAACATATTCTGGTGCTAATGCCCTTGAATAAAACAATTGCTCGTGACTTTTCCAGTTTTCTGGTGTGAATGGTGAACTAAATACTCCGATCGTCAATTGTTGATTTTCTGACAATTTACGTTGCCAAAAAGCCTCTGCAAGCCATCGTAGTGCCCAAATCTCGTTGCGGTAATTATTAGTCATATAACGCCCAAATGCCGGAGACAGGTAAAAAGTATTATCCTTATAATTCTTAGTGATTTCAACCGCGGCATAATTAATATCTAGTTGGTCAAGCGTATTGGAAGAAACGTAAATTCCTAAATCTTGTGAATTAGTATTTTGAATGTTAAATCCATAATACAAATCAATATTCCCTTTCACCATTAACGTGTCTTGCGCTTTTAATGTGGCATTGAGTAAAATTAATAAGCACAAGCCTACATAACCTTTACTTTTTGATAAAGCGTCCATACCCAATTTCACTTTTATAAAATTCAACTGATTCTCCGTAATAATGCACGTCGCCATTTCCTCTTAATTGTCCGATAAATTTGAATGCATTTTGTAAATTTATTTCACCGAGCTGACTTGATTCAGAAGCAAACTTAAATTCATTTTCTACAGAAAAATTTCTTAAATTAATCTTTGCATCTCCTTCAATATTAATTTGGCAGTATTTGCTACTACCTGATAACTGAACAATAGGCCAAGCATGTGGATTGTTAACAAATAAAGAATCGACATTTAAATTCAAATTTATTTCTGCCGCATTATCATTGGCAATTAGGTATAAAAACCCAAGCGATAATTGCCCTTCATTTATTAAGGGTTCTGAGCCTTCAAAATAAATTTTTTTAATGGTAGTAAAATGTAATTCTACTAGGACCTCATTATTCCCGTACCGTAAAAAATGGCAATCGTTCTCATTTTGAATTTCCAATTCTTTATTTAGGGTAGAAAGCTGAATAAAATTGATCAAATTCTCTCCTGTTTTGATAACTACTTTATTCGTAGAATCTTGAATAAGCACAAAGCGAATATTCTTTCCTAGCTTCAAACTCTCTATTCCCTCAATCGAAAATTCTTTAGTTGTTTCCTTTCCCCTTCCCTTCCAACAAGTTCTATCCTCTGCCTTTTTGCAGGAAATAAGCAGTGAAATTAAAATAAGTAGAAAACTAATTTTTGCCATTTCGCTTTGTTTTAAACGTGTATCCCAATCCCCATTCAAGATAATCTGCGCGTCCGAAATGAGTCTTCAAGGTAAAATTTCCAATTAATCCATTGGCAAATTGATAGCGGCAACCAATCCGATGATACACCGGATCCTCAGGTTTGTACTTATCTCTCAGGTAAACGCCCATGCCAAATACAAAATGAAATTTATCGAACGGTACCAAGTATGCAGAATATAAGCCCACTTGTAAAATATCCAGTTGTGATTTTTTCATCTCCGGAAGAAAGGCATGAACAGCTTGCTTTGATATTAGGTCCAGTGCAACTTCCCAACCGGACTTGAAATTAAAAAACCGTTTTGCGGCAATATTAAGTGCATAAATACCATACTTCTTTCCGCCGATATCGTTGACTTCTTTATTTCCATAAATACCCATGGTTGTAATAAGCCATTGTTTTCTTATTAATGTAGCCGGAATCTTCTGATTTAATGTATCTCTTAAAATAGAATTTTTCGTCGGTAAATTTCGCCCATATCCCACCGATAAATAGGGCATATTTATCCCATAATTTGGAAGTTTAGAAGCACCATTACTAAAATGTGTCATATCTACACCCAAGCTGACGTGTTGATTTTTCCACCGCCACATGGATTTTACCCCAACACAAATGATAGCGTTCAAATATGATCCGATAGCAATATTCTGAGGCGCATTTTGAAAACATTTCGTAGTCACAGCAACACCTGTAGCCAATTTGAAGTTAGATTCAAATGACTTAATCTTTACTAAAGGCAACTCAGAGAAGCCATAAATACCTGTATACCTACCAAGTAATTCAGTATTTCCCACCGTTCCGTGAAAAAAAGTGGCCCCTACAGTGGGAAAACGATAAGCTCGTTGATAACTTCTCTTTCCATTTGTATGCTGAAAATAGGTAAATTCAACCGCTTGTGCAGCAGATTTTGGCAGGTGCGCCATTGACTCGTGATGAATTGATAGGTATCCAAGCTTGTATCTTAAATCAAAACCAGAGGATGCTTGTTGTCCAACTGAATCGTAAACAAGAGAAAAGAAAATGACCACTAAAAATAGGAGCGTAAAATCTTTTTTGAACATCCAAACAAAGTTAATGAAAGTGAAATGAGATTAGCGTTATTTTTGTAATTAATGATGGATGAAAGATTGATTGCATTTCAACGGTTGTTGAACGTAATGGATGACTTAAGAGCGAAATGTCCTTGGGATATGAAGCAAACTTTTGAAACATTAAGAAATTTAACAATTGAAGAGACTTATGAACTAGCTGATGCCATTAGTGATGGAGATACTGCTGCCATAAAAGGTGAAATTGGCGATTTATTCCTACATCTTGTATTTTATTCGAAAATAGGTGAAGAACAAGGTGCGTTTGACGTTACGTCGGTCTTGAATGCAATTTG
>CAZLVX010000004.1:0-2572 GCA_964562965.1 uncultured Lishizhenia sp. | reverse complement strand
AGGGTTATGGATAAAGAATTTGATGTGGAAGGCGAATTACAGGACGTTTCCTTTTTTTTCATTTATATCAAGACGGAAGAAGGTGCTTTGATAACAATACCAACATCGGCTGTATTAAATAAAACAATCCTAACGAATGCTACGGCGTCTAAAAAATTTAAGAGACCGGATAACAAATAAAATATTTTTCAACAGGTTGAGCTAAAGCTGAAATATTGAGGTTGTCTGAAGCTTTTGTTAAGTCAATGATCTCGCCACTTTTCATTAACATATTGATATTTTGTTTGTGCTGATTGTATGCTTTGTTTGTTAAAATATCAGTATAGACAAAATAATTAACCTCATCGTCCTTCAATCCAAAAGCCGAACGCACCATTTCTTTTTCTAGATTTAAACGATCTTCACTAAACGGTTCACGGGAAATTTCAATTTTAAAAAGTTTTCGATTTACTATAGCCGATGACAAAGTCGAAAGTATTTTATCTTGATGGTATTGCCACACCTTTATTGCTCCAAGAATATCATAATCATCCAAATTGGCGAAATGCATTAAAACATTCGGATTTTCCAGAAAATCAGTTTCTTTAATCTCCTTTGTAAGAAAAAAGTTAAGTGCCGGGCTTGCAAAAAGAGATTCACCTTTCAACGCTAGTTCTTTTGCTCTTCTCAAGGCATGTATAAGCATATATTCTCCAGCAACAACAGTTTTGTGCAAGTAGACTTGCCAATACATTAATCTTCTGGCAACAATAAATTTCTCAATGGAATAAATACCTTTTTCTTCTAGCACAAGATTACCATTGTGAACATTAAGCATTTCAATCAACCTATCTGTACCGATAATCCCTTCACTAACACCAGAATAAAAACTATCTCTATTCAAATAATCCAATCGATCCATGTCTAATTGACTAGAAACTAATTGATGTAAAAACGGTTTGCCATAAGTGTTTTGGAAAATCAAAAGTGCACGCTTCATGTCATCGCCAAACTCCTCTGAAAGTTTTTGGATGAAAAAGCTGCTAATTTTTTCGTGACTTACCCCATTCACAATGTCGTATTCCAAGGCATGACTGAATGGACCATGGCCAATGTCGTGTAATAAAATTGCCAATAAAACGGCTCGTTCCTCCTCTTTGGTAATCTCATGCCCCTTTCTCCGTATTCCTTGAATCGCTTGTGACATCAAGTGCATTGCGCCTAAAACATGGTTGAAACGTGTATGTATGGCACCTGGGTAAACTAAATGGCTTAATCCTAACTGCATAATTCTTCTGAGTCTTTGCATAAAAGGATGTTCTATTACATCGAAAATTAATTCATCAGGAATCGTAATAAAACCATATACTGGATCGTTTATTATTTTCTTTTTGTTATTACGAAGTAAATTTGGACGCAATTGAGTAACTTTAAAATTCATATCAAAACTATTAAAAATAAAGGAAATGCAGGTAAAAATTCTTTGGGCAGACGATGAAATAGAATTATTGAAACCGCATTTACTCTTTTTAGAGCAAAAGGGTTATCACGTAGATCCAGTAACCAACGGTCGAGACGCCTTAGATAAAATAAAAGAAACTTCATATGACATCGTCTTTCTCGATGAAAATATGCCTGGATTGTCGGGTTTAGAAACGCTTTCAAGATTAAAAGAACAACACCCGCTTGTACCAGTTGTCATGATTACAAAAAGTGAAGAGGAACACATAATGGAAGAGGCCATCGGAAGTAAAATAGCGGATTACTTAATTAAACCCGTTAACCCCAATCAAATTCTTCTGAGTGTAAAACGATTATTGGATCAAGGGAAATTGGTCAAAGAAAAGACGAGTTCAAATTATCAGCAAGAATTTCGTCAATTAGGACAATTACTAAATGACCGATTAGATGCATCAGAATGGGCTGATCTATATAAAAAACTAGTTTTTTGGGAGCTTGAACTAGAGAAAAGTAAAGAATCAGGCATGAAAGAAATCTTGGAAATGCAAATGAAAGAAGCTAACCATGTTTTCGCTGATTTTATTGAAGATAATTATTTAGACTGGATGTCCGGAAACGATACGCCAGTTATGATTCATCAAGTTTTAAAGGACAAAATAGCACCGCAAATTGGAAAAGAAAAACTCACCGTATTGGTTATCGATAATTTGCGATTCGACCAATGGAAAGTGATTGAACCACTGGTGTCTGAATACTATTCTAAATATTCTGAAGAAATTGTTTATTCCATTCTACCTACGGCAACTCATTACGCGCGAAACGCTTTTTTTTCAGGCCTAATGCCCGTTGAAATGGAAAAGCGTTTTCCAAATCTTTGGAAAAATGAGGAGGACGAAGGCGGAAAGAATCTTCACGAAAAAGAATTCCTCGAGGCGAACCTTAAAAGGTTAGGAAAAAACTGTAAGTGGACGTACACGAAAATAACCAATTTTGAGGCTGGGAAAAAGTTTGCCGAAAGCTTTCATCAAATCAAAGATCAGGATGTAAATTTCATTGTATACAATTTTGTGGACATGCTATCACATGCAAGAACTGAAATGGAAGTAATACGAGAACTTGCTGAAAATGAGGC
>CAZLVX010000003.1:0-54051 GCA_964562965.1 uncultured Lishizhenia sp. | reverse complement strand
TTCCATTGCACAAAAATACGAAACCTTAACGTGGGAATTTTATTATTCTTCGGCCTTTTCTATTTCCGACTCTATGATAATTTCAAAACCTTTACCAACTGATGACGTGATATCAATTGAAGAATTAAAATTTGCCAGTCTTTCCTGAATGCTGTTCATTCCAACGCCGGTTTTGTAAGTGTTCATGTCTATTCCGACTCCATTATCACGGTATCTCAAAAACATGTTTTGGCTCTGAAAATCAATCTCCAAAACCACATTTTTCGCTTGAGCGTATTTAATGGTGTTATTCGTTAATTCTTGACAGACACGATACATGTGTAAGGAGAAAGAATCACTTAATTTTAGCGGAGGGTCATACATGTCAAAATCAAACTCAACGGTTGGATTAGATATTCTTAAGTTATCGAATAGATTTTCTAAAGCCGCTTTCAACCCGCTAACCTTTAGTACCGTTGGGTATAAATCCCTTGATATTCTTCTGGTGTCGTCAATAGCAATTTGCAATAATTGACCTATTTTAGACGAAACGTCTTCGTCGGATAATTGACTTGCCATTAATTTTGACATTGACAATGTGCCTCCTAAAGAATCATGCAGTTCCCTTGAAAACCTGTACTTTTCTTTTTCAACTGCTTCTAAAATCGCTTTTCTCTTGTCCTTCTCTAAAACCCTTTCGTTCTCGAGTTTTCTTCTCTTGTAAAAAACATAAATAACAATTGCCAAAATAATAAACAAGGCTAATGCGGAAATATAAAATAGCTGTGCTTTAACATATGCCGCGTCTAATTCTCTTTCTTTGAGTTCGCTCTTCTTTTGTTTAACTTCAAGTTCGATAATTTGTTTTTGCTTTTCTGCAGAATTATACTGCTCTTGAAGCAAAAGTATTTTTTTGCTTTTCTCATCGTTTAGTCTTTTTTCATGCAATTCGAAATATTTCTTAAAATAATCACGACTTGATTTAAAGAGGCCTTTTTTGTATTCTAAATCACTCCAAGATAAATACAAGGATTCAACATCGATTGGGTTAACGCCAACGGCGGCAATCAAGGTAAATGCGTTTTTAAAATTATTTTCTGCTAACTCTAATTTGTTTTGGGAGAGAAGTATAACTCCTTTATTTACAAAACAAGAAAATAATATTCCTTTATCACCTATTGTACTTGCAATTTTTTCTGATTTTTCCAGGATTAACAAAGCAGAATCAAGACGGTTTTGCTTAATCAAAACACTTGAGAGATTCACTAAATAATTTGCTTTGTTACTTGGTCTATTTACAGGGGTATATTTGACCGCCTCGTTAAAGTATGACCTCGCCTCATTTAACTTATTCTCAGTCTGAAAATAAATTAACCCTAATCCATTTTGAGAACTCGAAATACTATTAGAATCTCTAGTCTCTTTTGATAAAATCAACGCTCTTTCATAACCCCCCTTTGCATAAGTAGAGTTTCCTAAAGACCAATGCGCATTTGCTATTAGAATATTAGCTTTTGCCTGTTCTGTTTTCGAAATTGTGTAACCCAATAACTTTTGACCATAATAAATTGTACTATCTGTTCTGCCTAATAAATAGTGTCCAATCATCAGTTGTTTATTAAATTCAGCAGATAATAAACTTCCTTTTCGGGAAAGTCCTTTTTGAGCTAAAATCATTGATTTTTCTATTTCCCCAAGATTTTGAAAATACCTCGATTTATAAAGCAAAACCTTAGGAGACTCTCCTTCTGCTCTTTCTAATAAAAGTATAGCGCTTAATGCTCTTTTACTTTGTTCGTTTAATAGGCGTTCGATTTCTAACTCCGCTTGTTGAGAAAAACCACTCGTAAAAGAAATTAATAATGTTATAAGTAAAAACAGCCGCATTAATACGGAAACCCTGTTCTTAAAATTACTGCGCCATTCCCGCCTCCGGGTCCCCCAGCGACTTGAAATTGAATTTCTACGTGATCAATAGTAGACCCTGGCTTGAAACCAAGCTTTGAAATGTCTAAACTCATTGTGCCTATCGAATCTGTTCCTGACCCATCTCTTAGTAACGTACATACTACTAAAACACCCGGAACCTGTTTGTTCGAATAACTTGTTATTCTTGATGTTACCTGTCTTGTAGTTAAATACGCAGTTGTATCTGTGTCCAATAACTCATAAGAAATTGTCAAACGACCTGAGAGATAATTAATATCTGCCCTTATAGCATCTTGTTTCATATTATATTTTTTTGCGAAGCTATGTATTTACTATTAATTATTTGTTAATCAATTGCTTTTAAAAATCCACTACAATTTGTGGAAAAGATTATTTTAACCTAACTTTGCGGCTTAAATTCAAAAGGTGGGAGTAAAGATTTTTTCTGGTCGTGAATCCATATACTTGGCACAAAAAATTGCTGCCTCTTATGGCACTACGCTTGGAGATGTAAAAGTTTCGGTTTTTAGTGATGGGGAATTTCAACCTTCCTTCGAAGAAACTGTGCGCGGACAAGATGTTTTCTTAGTGCAGTCTACCATGCCACCAACCGAAAATCTTTTTGAGCTTCTTTTGATGATAGATGCTGCAAGAAGGGCTTCTGCTCGCAAAATAATCGCTGTTATTCCTTATTTCGGTTTTGCAAGACAAGATCGTAAAGATAAACCACGTGTGGCAATAGGTTCTAAACTTATTGCTAACATGTTGATGGCTGCTGGTGTTGACCGTGTAATGACAATGGATTTACACGCTGATCAAATCCAAGGTTTTTTTGAAGTTCCTGTAGACCATTTGTATGCCTCAACATTGTTTTTGGATGAAATCAGAAAATTAGGGTCTGATAACCTCATCATGGCCGCGCCTGATGTTGGAGGGGCTAAACGAGCAAACTCCTATGCCAAAAACCTGAATATTGGTTTGGCTCTTTGTCATAAACACCGAAAAAAAGCAAACGAAATTGCGGAAATGACCGTAATTGGAGATGTTTCTGGACGCGATGTGGTAATCGTTGACGACATGTGCGATACGGCAGGAACTCTAACAACTGCTGCCGACCTTCTCATAGAAAAGGGAGCAAAAAGTGTTCGTGCTTTTTGTACACATGCTGTATTGAGTGGCCCGGCATATGAAAGAATAAATAATTCACGTTTAACTGAACTTGTGGTTACAGATACAATTCCTTTATCTGGAAGTAGCCCTAAAATTCGTGTGGTCAGTGTTGCTGAGCTTTTTGGCGATGTAATTAAAAGGCTCATGAATAATGAATCTATAAGTTCTCATTTTGTAATCTCTTAAATAATATACATGAAAACAGCACAATTGAGCGGTTCGCTCAGAGCGAACGTAGGGAAAAAGGACGCTGCCAATTTGCGTAATGCAGGCCGTGTACCTTGTGTGCTTTATGGACAAGGTGAACAAACTCACTTTTCAGTAAAGCAAGTAGAAATCGAGAAAATAGTTTTTTCTCCGGATGTTTACCAGGTTGAACTAGAAATCGATGGGAAAAAATCGAGAGGAATTATCCAAGAACTTCAGCAACACCCGACTAAGGACACTATTCAACACGTGGACTTTCTAGAATTAACCGACACCAAAGAGGTTAGAGTTAAATTGCCTGTTCGAATTACAGGTTCTTCTCGCGGTGTAATGGCGGGAGGTAAGTTAAACACTGCTTTTAGAGTGTTACAATGTGTGGGCTTACCAAAAGATTTGCCAGATGCTATTACACTAGACATCACAAAATTAAGAATCGGTCAATCTATTAGAGTAAACGCAATTGAAATTCCAGGTGTTAAATTTTTGGACCCAGCAAATGCAGTTGTTGTTTCCGTTAAAATGGCAAGAGGTGCTGTTAAAGGTGCTGATGCCGGAGACGACGAGGAAGAAGAAGCATAAAAAGCTCAACATATGTGAAAAGCCGCTCATTGAAGCGGCTTTTTTATTAGATAAAATTTATTAATCTAAGAGTTTTTACATTAAGCCTAATATTTACGTAACTTCGAAGGGTTATTTCACATGAGCCGTTCAATTGTTATTATTCCTACTTACAACGAGATTGACAATGTTGAGTCCATGACGCGCGCTGTTTTAAGTCAAGATATAGATTGTCATATTTTATTTATAGATGACAATAGCCCTGATGGAACAGCCGATAAAATTGAGCGCTTAAAAAGAGAATTTGAAGGCAAGGTTTTCTTAGAAAAACGTGCAGGAAAGCTTGGATTGGGAACTGCTTATATTCATGGTTTCAACTATTGTTTAAGCCAAGGATATACACATATTTTTGAAATGGATTGTGATTTTTCACACAACCCAAAAGATTTAATTAGACTAAAAGAAGCCTGTGATAATGGTGCAGACCTAGCTATTGGTTCGAGGTATTGTAAAGGCGGAAAGATCGAAAACTGGCCTCTTTCTCGTTGGTTAATATCTTATTTTGCAAGTGTTTACGTCAGGTTAATATTGTGGATTGGTATCAAAGACACTACCGCTGGATTTAAATGCTACAAGAGAGAGGTCTTAGAAAAGATAAAACTTCAAAACATACCTTTCAAAGGATATGCATTTCAAGTTTGCATGAAGTATGCGGCCATTAAACACGGATATAAACTCAAGGAGATTCCTATAACATTTGTAGATAGACAATTTGGAGAATCAAAAATGAGCACAAAAATATTCAAAGAAGCTTTTTTTGGTGTTTGGAAAATGAAAAAAATGGACTTATGACGACTGTTATTAAAAATGGGACCATTGTAAATGAGGGCAAGGTTTCTACAAGTGATATTTTAATTGAGGAAGGAAAAATCATTAAAATAGGCGGAATAATTGATGTTCCGTCAAGCCATCAGGAAATTAATGCAGAAGGATGTTTTGTGTTGCCTGGTTGTATTGATGATCAAGTGCATTTTCGAGAGCCGGGATTAACACATAAAGCCTGTATAAAAACAGAATCGCGGGCCGCTGTAGCTGGAGGTATTACTTCATTTATGGAAATGCCTAATACAGTGCCTAATGCTTTAACTCAAGAATTGCTTGCTGATAAATATGCTATTGCCAAAAGAGATTCAATTGCTAATTATTCTTTTTTCATGGGCGCATCAAACGACAACCTTGAAGAAGTACTTAAAACAAATCCCAAAAATGTTTGTGGGGTTAAAGTTTTTATGGGTTCTTCCACAGGTAACATGTTAGTTGATAATGAAAAAACGCTAACTGGTTTGTTTGCCAACGTTCCTCTTCTCATTGCTACACACTGTGAAGATGAACAAACCGTTCGTTCGAATTTTGCTCACTACAAAGATTTATACGGGGAAAATATCCCTGTAAGTGCTCACCCTCTCATTCGCGACGAAAACGCATGTTATCTCTCTTCATCACTAGCCGTTTCTTTGGCAAAAAAACACAGTGCTAGACTTCATGTGTTGCACATTTCAACGGCAAAGGAATTGTCATTATTTGACAACAGCATCCCGTTAAAAGACAAAAAAATCACAGCAGAAGCCTGCATTCATCATCTTTGGTTCTCTGATGAAGATTATGCGGATAAAGGTAATTTAATAAAATGGAATCCTGCCGTTAAGTCTGCAAAAGACAGAGAGGCTATCTGGAAAGCAGTTTTAGATAACAGAATCGATGTTATAGCCACCGACCATGCCCCACATACCATTGAGGAAAAATCACAGCCCTATGCGTCTGCCCCT
The DNA here is from genome assembly GCA_964562965.1 of uncultured Lishizhenia sp. Lineage (GTDB taxonomy): Bacteria > Bacteroidota > Bacteroidia > Flavobacteriales_D > Crocinitomicaceae > UBA952. The sequence goes on along the minus strand of CAZLVX010000003.1, from coordinate 48,382 downwards.
TCTGGCGGGCCGCTCGTTCAACATGCACTTCTTGCCATGCTTGACAAGGTAAAGGAAGGAAAAATTAGCCTAGAAAAAGTTGTGGAAAAAATGGCCCATTCACCTGCGATTTTATTCCGAATTGAAAATCGTGGCTTTATACGTGAGGGATATGCCGCGGATCTTGTGATTGTAGACCCGTCCTCTAAAACAAGTGTAGCAAAGGAAAACCTGCTCTATCAATGTGGGTGGTCGCCTTTTGAAGGACATACATTTTCTCATAAAATAAAAACCACTTTGGTTAATGGTAAGGTCGTTTGGGATAACAACCTACTTTTTGAACATGGTGCTGGACAACGACTTACTTTTTCATGAATAGACTGATTTTTTTTGGATTAATTTTAACGGCTTGTTATACTAAAGAAAAACCGGATGTTCTACCCGAAGAAAAGATGTTGTTGCTAATGGAAGAAATTTATCTCCTCGAAAACTACTATCAAATGACTTTTGGAAGCCCAAGTGTATATAAGTCTAGTTTAGATAGTAGCTATCGGCTTATACTCAAAGAAAATGGTGTTACTCAAAAACAATACGAAGAAAGTTTCTCATATTACGCCAGTCAACCAGATATTATACTCAACTTACAAGAGCGGCTTATTGAAAAATTAAACAGGAAAAGGGTTGGTTTATAAGCTACAAATGAACATGAGATGCTACAACGCTCTCTCCAAGAAACATTGAGGCTTTATCATTAAAAACAGATGGATGCTCTGTGGTGAAATAACTTATACTGGCATCTTTTGATATATTCGCGTCTATTTCCTGATGATTTTGTAAATACGCGACTAATTTCTTCGCAACTATTTCTCCTTGAGAGAAAACATGAATCGTTGGGCCCGCAATTTTTGAAATCTGATTTTCAATTAGGGGATAATGGGTACACGCAAGCACAATCGTATCAATTTTTTCACTCATTTTTAATAATTGGTTGACGTCATCCGAAATTATTTCTTTACCGGCTGTTGATTCGTGATAATTATTTTCAATTAACGGCACCCACATGGGACAAGCGTGCTGAAAAAGTTTTACCTCTGGGGCGAATTTCTCTAATTCTATTGCATAAGAATTAGATTGGATTGTTCCTTGCGTGCCCAAAACTCCCACATGATTAGTTTTCGTCCATTCATTTATTGATTCTGTGCTTGGGCGAATAACACCCAAAACTCGCTTATCTGGAAAATGTATCGGAAGTTGGGTTTGCTGAATGGTGCGAAGAGCCTTTGCAGAAGCTGTGTTACACGCTAATATAATTAAAGGACATCCTTGGGAAAATAAAAATTGTACGGCCTGCCAAGTAAACTCATGAACCACATCAAACGATCTATTTCCATATGGCGCTCGGGCATTATCACCTAAATACAAAAAATCATAATTAGGCAAGGCCTTTCTTATCTTCCCCAACACTGTTAGGCCACCATATCCCGAGTCAAAAATTCCTATTGGTCCCATTGAAAAATCAAAGCTAAGAAAAAAGGCAACCCGATGGATTGCCTTTTGCTATTAATATATTATTACATTACTTGTTTTTCATTGCTTCTGCGTCAAGCTTAAGTAATTCAGTCATCACCTCTGCTGTGCAGTCAATTCCACCTTTAAAATATAACGAAACCGTTTCATCAAAGATATAATTCAATTTTTTACGTTCTGCCACAATAGCAATAGCTTTTTGTGTTCTCTCTAAGATGGGCTCCATATATTGTTGTTGATACATCTGCAGTTTTCGTGTCATTTCAGGCTCAAAATTTTCCAACTCCTGTTGTTTAACCATTAACTTCTGCTGCTCTTGTTCTAACATTAACTTTGGCATTTCTGGAGCTTCCTCCATTAGTTTGTTGTATTCTGCTTGAAACGCTTTTTCTAAGGTTTGGTATTTCGCTATTTCCTCAGATCTTTTTTGTTCTAATTTTTTACCCGCTTCCTTGTATGAGGACAAAGTATCTAATAATTTTTGTGAATTAACGTGACCTATTTTTTGTTGTGCATTCGCCCCAAACGCCATCACTAAAAACAACATGCTTACGATTCTTTTCATTCTTATATTTATTTAGTTATTCCCATTTCTTCAAGCACCGATTCACTTATGTCGTATTCTTTTTCCGCATAAAGTAAATTACTTTGATTAGCCTTATCAAACACAAATGCATATCCGTCCCTTTTGGCTACTTTTTTCATCGCTGTGTATACCCTATCCTGTATGGGTTTTACCAGCTCTTGACGTTTTTGGAAGTAATCTCCGTTAGAGCCAAAATGCTGTGTTTGCAAATCTATTGCTTCTTTTTCAAGTTTTTCTATTTCTGCCTTGCGTTTTGTTTTTTCTTCCGATGGCAGTAGCACCTCTTCGCGTTCGAAGTTGCTCTTTTTTGTTTTTATTGCCGCATATCTATCTTCTATTTCTTTCGTCCACTTCTCAGATAACTTATCCAGTTTTTCTTTGGCAGAAACATATTCGGGTACATTTTTTAAAATATAATCCGAGTCGATAAACGCGTAGGATTGTCCCTTGACAAAAGTGATGCCAAGAACAAAAAATAAAACAAAACAATATCTCACCATGTATTTTTATTGTTTTTTAAGAACGGCGAAGATACACATTTATTGCTTATTTCTATAACTCGCCTAGGTTCATTCCAATTGTAAAACTTAGTTTAGGATAAAACCCTTTTTGTTTTACTGATTGATCAGAGGCCTTTCCAAATCCATTCGACCAATTATCCAATTGATCAAACCCTAAACCATAATCAAGACCCAACATTCCAAACATGGGCAAAAATACGCGTATCCCGACGCCTGCCGCTCTTTTAACATTGAAAGGATTGAATTTTTGAAAGGTTGGAAATGTATTGCCTGCCTCTAAAAAGGTTAAGGCATAAAAGGTTGCAGAGGGATTTAATGAAATTGGGTAACGCAGTTCAAGTGTGTATTTCGAAATTAATGGGTCTCCTCCATCCGATGACACTGTTTGGTCTTCGTATCCTCTCATCGCAATTATTTCTCTACCTCCAATTTGTCCAACACCTGTCAATCCACTTCCTCCCATAACAAATCTATCAAATGGCGTAACTCCTTTGTCTTGGTTGTATGCGCCCATGAATCCAAAACCAAAGCGCGACATCAATACTAATTTTTTGTCAGGACTTACTGGTAAAAACCATTCTCCCGTTAATTTGAATTTATAATATTCTAAGTATTTAATTCGTTCGGCAGTATTTGCGTTCTTGTAATCAACCCCGTCAAAATAAGAATAAGGTAAGGTGGCCTTAGCGGTAAATGAAAAATTTGATCCGCTTTGCGGGTAAATCGGAGAGCTTACAGAGCTTCTTGTTAACACATATTTTAATGAAATATCGTTTGCATATCCGCTTTCAATTAGAGGAAACCTAAAATCTTTTACAACATCGTAATATTGGTAACCCAATTCATAGTAGGCAGAAAAATAATCGTCTGGCCATTTTTTTCTTCGGCCCAAACCAAGACCTACTCCTGTGATTCCAACTCCTGTGTAATTAGGGTCTGTTCTCAACGTTCCGCTTGATGAAAGCGCTGTGTGGTTGACCCAAAAAGAAAGGGAATTTGGTTTTTTTCCTCCTAACCAAGGTTCGGTAAACGAGAAATTATAACCTTGATAAAACCTTCCTGACGTTTGGGCACGAATCGATAGTCGTTGGCCATCTCCACCCGGAAGAGGAGACCACGCTTCTTTTTTGAAAAAATTACGCGTAGAAAAATTATTAAATGTAAGACCAAGAGTACCAATTACTCCGCCTCTAGTTGTTAGGCCCGCTCCTCCATATCCACCAGAAAGTTCGATTTGATCTGATGACTTCTCTTCTACCACATATTCAATATCAACCGTTCCATTAGCTGGATTCGGAATGGGGTTTACCTGAAAAGCCTGCTCATTAAAAAATCCCAACTGCGCCAACTCCCTCTGTGTCCTCATTATGTCGGATTTGTTAAAAACATCCCCTGGTTTGGTGCGTATTTCGCGTAGAATTACTTTATCGTTTGTTTTGGTATTTCCTCGAATGCTAACATCACCAATTCTTGCTTCCTTTCCCTCAAGAATTCGTACTTGATGGTTAATTTCATTGTTTGTGACGTTTGTTTCAACAGCAATAAGATTAAAAAACAAGTGCCCTCGATTCATATACAAGGATCTTACGTCTCTTTCGTCTGGGCTTCCGTTTAATCGTTGTTCTAATAATGTTTTGTTGTAAACGTCTCCTTTTTTAATACCAATCAATGAATCCAGAAAACTAGATCGGTACTTCGTGTTTCCAATCCAATCAAAAGAGCCAAAATAATACTTTTCTCCTTCCTGAATTTTGATGCGAATAAGAAGGTTTTTAGGGTCAAGTTTTAGTATGGTGTCTTCCACAATCATGGCGTCTCTCAAACCAACTTTATTAAACTTTTCCATCATGGCTTGTTTGTCCCGTTCGAAAGACGACTCCGTGAGTTTTGAACGCTTCCAAAATCGGAAAAACAATTTTGCCTTTGTGTCCTTCATGGCCATTTTTAGTTTCCAGGAAGGAACTGAGTTGTTTCCTATTATTTCTATTTTTTTAATTCCAATTCTAGGACCTTTTGCAATATCAATTAAAAACAACTCTGAATCATTAATTAATGTGTCTTTTTCTCTGTTAATTTGAACTTTTGTTTCATAAAAACCTTTTTCTCGGAAGTACCCTTTTATTTTTCCTGTGGTTTGAAAAACTAAATTTTCTGTAATTGTTTTTCCCGCATATAAAGAAATCTCTTCACGAATTTTATCGGCTTCTCTTCTTGAAATGCCCTTAAATTTAAATTTAGACAACTTTGGTCGTGGCGTTAATTCTATTACCAGGTATAAAACACCTGCAATTTCTTTTTCAGCATAAATAGAAATATTTGAGAAAATTCCTTCTGCCCAAAGGTTTTTAATCGCATTGGTGATGGGTTGACCTGGCACCATTATTTTTTGTCCTTGTCGAAGCCCGGCAATTAATCTTATTGCTTGGTGATCATAATTTTCTGCTCCTAATACTCTGATCGGCCCTAATTCAAATTCCCTAGGCGCATCGTAACCAAAATCCATTCCGCCTAAATTCTTTGGTCCATTTTGGGCCTCTACTGAAATGTAGGCAAAAACAATAAAGCTTAACAGGTAAAATATTTTCATTCTGAAAGTTGTTCAGAGACCATTCCAAAACGCCTCTCTCTTGATTGATATGATAATATTGCCGCCTTGAGTTCTTCTTTACCAAAGTCTGGCCAATGGATGTCGGTGAAATAAAATTCCGCATACGCCAATTGCCAAAGCAAAAAATTACTTATTCGGTGTTCTCCACTTGTTCGAATTAACAATTCCGGATCTGGGATTTCTCTTGTTGTTAAATGGGCAGAAATTAATTCTGGTGTAATATCATTCGCTAAAAGCTCTTTTTTCGCAACTTTTAATGATATTTCGCGAACACACTCTGTTATTTCCCATTTCGCGCTGTAATTAAGCGCCAACACCAACGTTATTTCTTTGTTGTTTTTGGTTGATTCCATTCCATTCAGAAGACTTTGCTGACAGTTTCCCGGTAGCCCTTTAAGATCTCCAATTACTACTAGCTTTACTCCTTGTAGTTGTAGCTCAGGTAGTTCGTTGGTGATGGAATCAACTAACAAGTTCATTAGGCCGTCCACTTCTTCCTGCGGTCTATTCCAATTCTCGGTTGAAAATGCATATAGGGTCAAGAATTCAACACCAAATGATTTCGCTGCTTTTAAAACCTCTCTTACAGCATCAACCCCTTTCGTATGTCCAAACAACCGATGTTCCCCTCTTTGCTTAGCCCAACGTCCATTCCCATCCATTATCAAAGCGATGTGTCGTGGGATTTTATTTTGATTTAAGTCTTTCAATATCGGGTTCTTTTCAGCGTAAGATAACGAAGTTAATTATTCTATATTGTTCTATCAAATTCTCTGAAAGATTCATTAACATGTCTTAACACAAAAAAAGGGATTAGAATACACCCAATCCCTTTTCTAGCTTACTTTATGTACTAATCCGCTAATACGATTAATTTATTATTCATTAATTCTGCCACTCCCCCTTTGATTGAAACTTCCACTGAGGTGCCATTTTTTCTTATCGCCGGATGGCTTGTGTCTACATTTCCAGTCGCCTCTATTTTCACAACACCCTCTTTCAAAGAAGAAATAATTGGCGCGTGATTATTTAAGACTTGGAAAACCCCGTCAGTTCCTGGAAGAGAAACAGAGGTCGCTTCACCAACGAAAATACCAGACTCTGGTGTTATGATTTCCAATTTCATCTTATGCCTCAGCTAACATTTTTTCACCAGCCGCGATAACATCTTCAATTCCTCCTTTAAGGTTGAACGCTGCCTCGGGATACTTGTCGTATTTTCCGTCTAATATGTCGTTAAACGCCTTAATAGTGTCTTGAATATCTACTAAAACACCCGGGATTCCCGTAAACTGTTCTGCCACGTGAAAAGGCTGAGAAAGAAAACGTTGTACGCGTCTTGCTCTATGCACCACTAATTTGTCTTCTTCGGACAATTCATCCATTCCTAGAATAGCAATTATATCTTGTAATTCTTTGTATCGCTGTAGGGTAATTTTCACACGCTGCGCGCAACTATAATGCTCCTCTCCTACGATTTCTGGTGTAAGAATTCGAGAGGTAGAGTCAAGCGGATCAACTGCAGGATAAATTCCAAGTTCAGCAATTTTTCTTGAAAGAACCGTTGTTGCATCCAAGTGGGCAAACGTATTCGCTGGAGCCGGGTCTGTTAAGTCATCCGCAGGCACGTAAACCGCCTGTACGGAAGTAATAGATCCGTTTTTAGTAGAAGTAATTCTTTCCTGCATCGCACCCATTTCTGTAGCCAAAGTTGGTTGATATCCAACCGCCGAAGGCATACGACCTAAGAGTGCCGAAACTTCAGAACCAGCCTGTGTAAACCTAAAGATATTATCAACGAAGAATAAAATGTCTTTTCCTTGGCCTTCTCCATCCCCATCTCTAAAATACTCAGCAATTGTTAATCCTGAAAGCGCTACACGAGCACGTGCTCCTGGGGGCTCATTCATCTGTCCAAACACAAAAGTAGCTTTAGACTCTTTCATTTCTTCTAGATCTACTTTTGATAGGTCCCATCCGCCTTCTTCCATCGAGTGCATGAAGTCTTTACCATATTTAATAATGCCTGATTCCAACATTTCTCGCAACAAGTCGTTCCCTTCACGTGTACGCTCTCCAACACCAGCAAAAACTGACAAACCACCGTGACCCTTAGCAATATTATTAATCAATTCTTGTATCAATACCGTTTTACCAACTCCTGCGCCTCCAAAAAGACCAATTTTTCCGCCTTTTGCATATGGTTCAATTAAGTCGATTACTTTAATACCTGTAAACAAAATCTCAGTTGATGTCGAAAGCATGTCAAAACTGGGTGCCTCTCGGTGAATTGGAAGCCCCCCTGCATTATCAACAGCATTGATTCCGTCAATTGCCTCTCCAACAACATTAAATAATCGACCTTTAATTTGATCCCCTGTTGGAACTTTGATAGCTGTTCCGGTTGCAACCACTTCTAATCCTCTCATGAAACCATCTGTGGAGTCCATGGAAATCGCTCTAACGGAGTTCTCTCCTACATGCGATTGAACCTCAAGAACAACTCTTGAGCCATCTGACTTCTTCACTTCTAATGCATCATAAATACTAGGAAGCGCAACTCCTCTTTCGAATCTTACGTCAACTACCGGGCCAATGACCTGGGAAACTTTACCTTTGATAACAGACATCTTATTGCTTTAAATTTGGGCGCAAATATACAAATTTTATCTGAATAGATAAGATTATGCGGAATTAAAGGGCTCTAGAAATTATTTTTACTGTTGCCCAAGAAAAAACAAAGCCCAAGCTCGCCACCATCAATACTACAAATAAGAAATCTGTCCACTTTAGAACAATCGGAAAGCCTTCATTTATTCCTCCCATTGAAACAAAACCACTATACTGTTGGGCAAAACAAACCGCGTATCCAACTATAAGGCCTAAAACTAAGCCCGCCAAGCAAATCAACATGCCGTTGAAAATAAATACCCGTTGTATGTCTGACTTCTTCAATCCAATCGCCATCAACGATGTCACATCCTTTTGTTTTTCGATATACTGAATCGTTAGAGAAGCTATTAAGTTAATCGCAGCAAAAATAAAAACGAACACCATAATGATAAGTACCATCAAGCGCTCAGATTGACTTGTTTTATAAATCATTTCGTGCTTTTCGTAATTTGTTTTCACGGTAAAGTTTCCGCCTATTTTTTCTTGGAGTTCTTTTTTGAATTCTTCGTGATTAACCCCTTCATTTAACTTAATGTAAACATGGGTAATTTCATTTTGATAACCCAATAGTTCTTGGGCTTGTTTTAGCGACCAAATAACCACTTCTTCATTAACCTCTCTATTAAAATTAAAAACACTAGCACATTGGACTCTTGTCTTATTAAACATTTCTTGCCCTTGTTTAATCTTCATGTCGCGCTTCCCTGCTAAAACAGAAAACTCAGTTTGTCCCGGCCTAATCTCCAATTTATCTACCAACCCAGGGGCTAGAAATACATATTGTTGCTCCAACAATGTAAAGAGACACGTGTGATTTGTTTTACACGTAGGTTCTTCAACTAATGTGTTGTTGGCATATTCCACCATGTCTAAATAATTCGGCTCAACACCAACTATTCTGGCGTTTGCCCATTTTTTATCCTGTTGGAGAACAACAAGTTCTTCGATTCCCTTTGAATATGCTGAAACACCTTCTTGATTCAACAGTTCGAAATTAAATTCTGACGATAAAAATGTTTTTCTCTTGCTGTGCGTAATAGTAATGTCAGCGTCAAATTTTCCATACATTTTTTGAATGACACTCTCTATCCCATTAAAGGCCGATAATAGAATGATCAAAGCGGCGCAAACAACAGCCATTCCTATCCATGAAATTCTTGTAAGAATTGCTACAATATTGCTGTCTTTTTTTGAAAAAAAATACCGCTTTGCTATGTACAATGAAATTTTAATGGGCTACTTTTTTTTGAGTAATTCATCAATTTTCATTGCATAATCGAGAGAGTCATCAATAAAAAAAGTAAGTGCCGGAGATTTTCTCATGTTTTTAAGTCTCGTTGATACTTCTGATTTAATCTTTCCTTTATTCAAGTTGATGTTTTCTAATACCGCTTCTTTGTTATCAGTATTATAAATGCTTAAGTAGCAACGCGCTAAAGACAAGTCAGATGTGATTCTGACATTCGTAACGGTTACCATGCTGCCAAGGCATATTTCTCTACCATTACGAATGAAAAAACCAGCTAATTCAGTTCTTATCGCAGACTCAATCTTTTGTTGACGAATTGATGACATATTCCTCAAAGGTAATAATTCTGTCGCTTATTGATTTAAAAAACAACGTGGTTTGGTGTATATTTGCCCATGAATTCATGGAAAGATGTATACAAATACGCTTTTAAGTATAGAAAACTTGCGCTAATTACAATTCTTGGTAATTTGCTGTTTACCATATTTAACTTGCTTTCGCTGGTGCTTTTTATACCTTTTCTTCAGTTAATTTTTCGGGTTAATGAATTTAAATCCGTGGTTGAAAAGCCTGTATATTCCGGTGAAATAAGCAGCATTGGCTCTTATGTGGCTGAATACTACAACTATCACATGCACTTGATGGTCTCGTCAGACCCTCGTCAGGCTTTGCTGTTTGTCTGTGTTTCCGTTTTCATTGCCTTCTTTTTAAAAAACGCCTCACGGTATTTAGCTGTTTGGTATCAATCGGAATTACGGATGGCTGTTGTGCGAGATGTGCGAGATGATTTATTTAAAAAATCCATGGAACTTCCTTTGTCGTTTCATTCTCAAGAAAGAAAAGGAGACTTAATGGCCCGATTAAACAGTGATGTTGGAGAAATCGAAAATGGAGTAGTGGGGTTTTTAGAACTTGTATTTCGAGATCCAATCGCAATTATCATTCATGTTTTTTCTTTGTTTTATATTAGTCCAAGCTTAACGTTGGTTTCTTTTTTTCTTTTGCCAATCACCGCGTTTGTGGTGTCGAGAATAGGAAAAAGTTTAAAGAAAACTGTAAAAAACAGCCAAGAAAAACTCGGCTTACTTTATTCAATAATGGACGAAAGCTTGAGTGGTGTTCGAATTATCAAGGGTTTTAATGCAACTGAATTTATTACCAAACAATTTAGAAAAACCAACCTACAACATCAGAAATTAGTAACTAAAACCTTTAGAAAAAAAGACGTGTCGCCGTTAATTAGCGAAACCCTTGGTGCGGGAGTAATGATGTGTTTGGTTTGGTTTGGTGGAAACTTGATTTTAGAGGGTTCAAGTAACGGGGAAGGATTAACAGGTGAGTTGTTCATTACCTTTATTATTGTTTTTTCTCAACTACTTAGACCGATTCAATCCATTGCCAACCAAGTTGCCGTTTTACAAAAAGCCCGCGTAAGTCTCGATAGGGTTAATGATATTCTCTCCATTAAAGATCAGGTTTTAGAGCCTGAATCCCCGGAAGAATTTTACGATTTTACTGGTGAAATTTTATACAAAAATGTGTCTTTTAAGTATGGGGAAGAATTCGTGATAAGAGACGTGTCGCTGTCTATACCAAAAGGACACACTGTTGCATTGGTGGGAGAATCTGGTAGCGGAAAGTCTACATTAACAGATTTACTTGCTCGGTTTTATGATGTGGTTGAAGGGGAAATCAGCATAGACGGTAAGAACATAAAGTCTTTTCGCTCTTTTGACCTAAGAAATAAAATAGGGATAGTATCTCAGGATTCCATTTTATTTAATGGTTCGGTTTTAGAAAACATTGCTTTTGGTGACGAAGACCCCTCTTTAGAAAAAGCTAAAGAGGCTGCAAAAACAGCAAATGCACATGCATTTATTACTGAACTAGAAATGGGCTACGACTCCAATATTGGAGAAAGAGGAAACAAGCTTTCTGGCGGACAGAGACAACGTTTGTGTATTGCCCGTGCTGTTTATAAAAACCCCGACATTCTTATACTTGACGAAGCAACATCAGCACTGGATACAGAGTCTGAAAAACTGGTTCAAGAAGCGTTAGATCGTTTAATGAAAAACCGGACCACTTTAATTGTTGCACACCGACTGAGCACTATAAGAAACGCAAACAACATAGTAGTGCTCTCAAAAGGTTCGGTTGTCGAGCAAGGAACCCATGAAGAGCTGTTTCATATGAAAGGTTCCTACTTTAACTTTTGTTCATTACAAGGTATTATTTCATAAGTAATATCAAAAACTCGATTGGAATGTGTATTTTTGACACATGCAATTTAAAAATATTACCTTCTCTTCGAATCATAATGAAGAGTTCTATACCGTACTAAAACAACGCGTTAACCATTATTTTAAAAATAAAAACATTTCGAAACATGCCAATGCGGCAATGGTTTTTAAGACTGTTTTTATGCTTTCATTGTACATCGTGCCTCTATGCCTTTTGTTCGTGGATTTTTCTAGTCAATGGGTGTATTTTTTACTTTGGACAATAATGGGTTTTGGCATGGCTGGAGTTGGATTATCTGTTATGCACGATGCAAACCATGGGACTTATTCGAAAAATCAAGTTGTAAATGGTGTTATTGGTCGAGTGTTGGTTATTTTAGGTGGAAGTGATGTAAACTGGCGAATTCAACATAATGTTTTGCACCACACGTACACCAATATCACCGAAGTAGATGAAGATATTGCTCCTCCTTCGTTTTTGTTGCGGTTTTCTCCGCATACAAAGCGCTATTCTATTCATCGTTTTCAACACATCTATGCTTGGTTTTTGTACGGCTTAATGACTTTGATGTGGTTTGTAACAAAAGACTTTAATCAGGCGTTTCGTTATAAGAAAAAAGACTTACTTAAATCACAAGGTATTACAATGTCTCAACATTTAACGTCCATAGTGATTTTCAAGATTATTTATGCTACTCTTTTCATTGTTCTCCCGCTGGTATTTAGTCCTGCTTTTTGGTATGTTTCTGTTTTAGGCTTTCTTATTAAACAAGTAATAGCTGGTTTCATTCTTTCAATTATTTTTCAGCCTGCACATGTGGTGCCTTCATCTAACTTTCCACTACCTGATGATTCAGGAAACGTTGAGGCGGACTGGGCTGTTAACCAGTTAGTTAATACTGCAAATTTTGCCCCTAAAGCGCGGCTCTTCTCGTGGTATGTTGGTGGTTTGAATTTTCAAATTGAGCATCATTTATTTCCAAATATATGTCATATACACTACAGACATATCTCGAAGATAGTAGAGGACACTGCTAAAGAGTTTCGTCTGCCATACCACTCTTATAAAACTTTCTATGGTGCGCTCGTAGATCACACGAAATTATTGTACACGCTTGGTAATAAGGATGTAGTTGTGGCTTAATTCATGACCTTAGAAAAATTAAGAGATTTTTGTATATCCCTTACAAGTGTCGAAGAGTGCTTGCCATTTGATGATACCACGCTAGTATTTAAGGTTGGAGGTAAAATGTTTGCTTTAATCGATATTACGGATTCAAAGTCGGTAAATTTAAAATGTGATCCTAATAAAATTATTGATCTTCAAGAGCGTTTTGGCGGTGTGTTGCCTGGCTACCACATGAATAAAAAACACTGGATCACGGTACTTTTAAATGAGGATGTTTCAGACACAATGGTTATGGAGTGGATTAGAGATTCATACTTTTTGGTTTTCAATAAGTTGAGTAAACGCCTACAAGATGAAATTACGAATCGATAAATTTATTTGGTGCGTTAGATTAACAAAAACTCGGGCTCTTGCTGCTGAACTTATCGCTAAAAATAAAATTAGACTAAACGATTTACCAACTAAAGCATCTAAGGATATTTCTGTTGGTGACACCGTTTTTGTTTATCGTAATTCGGCGGTATTCACCTATTCTGTATTAAAATTAACTGATAAGAGACTTTCTGCCTCTTTGGTAAGTGATTTTATCCAAGACACCACATCAATTGAGGAAAAAGAAAAAAACAGCTTGTATTTGGCCTCGCAAAAAGTTTATCGATTATCCGATGGAAAACCTACCAAGAAAGACCGTCGAGAGATTGAAGATTTTTTAGATCAATGGACTGAATAATCAGCTAAAATTTTGTCAGCTAAAATATTGCTTAGCTTAAAATAACTTTCTGTCGTCCATCCTGCAATATGAGGGGTCATCACCACCCTCTCGCAAGCTGTTAAATAAGAAAACTCTTCAGGTATATTCTGTTCGAAGAAGGTTTCAAAACTTTTTTTCTCGTATTCCAGCACATCTAAACATGCGCCTTTAATTTTGGTGGTTTTTAAGCCCTCCACTAAGCTTTTGGTATGAACGATTCTTCCTCTTGACATGTTGATTAGCACAAATGGTTTTGACATTTTGTCTATAAATTCTTCGTTCATCATGTATTTGGTTTCTTTGTTCAGTGGTATGTGAAAAGAAATTACATCTGCTTGATCCATGATAGCGGACAATGTGCATTCGTGTACATAATGATCGCCAAATCCTGATTTATATTTGTCGTAAGCCAAAACTTTAACGTCAAATCCCCTTAATTTTTTCGCAAAAGCAGCGCCGTTATTACCATAGCCAATTATCCCCACTATTTTTCCATCTAACTCCTCTCCTCTATTAGATTCTCTTTGCCAAATGCCGTTTCTAATTTGTAAATCTGAAATGTGAATTCTATTTAATAAGGACAACAACATCCCAAGTCCATGCTCAGCCACGGCGTTTCTATTTCCTTCGGGGGAATTGTAGCAGTTTATCGATTGTTTCTTGCAATATTCGATATCAATATTTTCTAACCCTGAGCCAGATCTAGCAATAAACTTAAGGTTTTGACATCGCGATAAAACCTCTTGTGTCAAAGAAATTTTGGAACGAATTACAAGTCCAAATGCATCAAAAATCTTCTCTGTTATATGCTCTATTCTTTCGTTGGAAATATCAAAGCACGTAAATCCGGCTTGTGTTAAACGTTCGTGTAAAACACCATGAACCGTATCGATGAAATAGACTTTTTTTTCTGGCACAAGTTAAAGATACGATTTTTCATCTTCCTAAATGAACAAGTAAAACAGAAATATCGCTTGGTGTTATACCTGAGATGCGTGTGGCTTGACCAATGGTTGCAGGTTTAATTCGGTTTAGTTTCTCTACGGCTTCAGAACTCAAGCTTTTAATACGTTGGTATTCAGTGTTTTGTGGTATTTTTAGGTCTTCTAATCGCGATAATTTTGCTGCTTGCTCTTCTTCTCTTTCAATATATCCTTCGTACTTAATTTGAATTTCTGCTTGTTCCGTAATACTTTCATCAATTGATTTCCATTCTTCATATACCTCAGATAAATCAGCCGACAAGGGCACGAGATCCTGCAAGGTAATATTCGGTCGAGTAATTACTGAGGAAAGTTTTACTTGTTGATTAACGGGTGATGAATCTTTTTCCTTAAGCATTGCGTTCAATAATACCGGAGAAACACCCGTTTTTCTTAGCACGCCATGAATTTCCGACACACCAAGGTTTTTCTGTTGTATTTTATTCAATGCATCATCATCTTGAATACCGAGTGTATGTGCTATTGGTGTTAATCTCAAATCTGCATTATCTTGACGCAATAAAATTCTAAATTCCGCCCTTGATGTAAACATTCTATATGGCTCCTTTGTGCCTTTTGTTATTAAATCGTCTATCAAGACACCTATGTAAGCTTCGTTTCTCGATAAAATAAAAGAATCCCTTTCATTTATTTTAAGGTGTGCATTAATTCCAGCAATTAATCCCTGACAAGCGGCTTCTTCGTATCCTGTTGTGCCATTAATTTGACCAGCAAAATAAAGATTCTCAATTAACTTTGTTTCTAAGGTGTGTTGAAGTTGCGTTGGTGGAAAATAATCATATTCTATAGCGTACCCAGGTCTAAACATTTTCGCATTTTCAAACCCTGGGATTGTCCTCATTGCGACTAATTGTACCTCTTCGGGAAGCGACGTGCTAAAACCATTAACATATATTTCTACTGTGTTCCATCCTTCTGGTTCTACAAAAACTTGGTGTCGATCCCTATCTGAAAAACGATTTATTTTATCCTCAATACTTGGACAATACCTCGGCCCACTGCTTTTTATCGCCCCATTAAACATTGGTGAACGGTCAAAGCCTGTTCGCAACAGATCATGTGTGTGAGGATTAGTGTAAGTTATATGACAAGATAGTTGATTATTTAATGGCTTTGTGTCAGAAAAACTAAATTTTGAGGGGTTTTCATCACCCTTTTGTTCTTCCATCTTTGAATAATCTAAAGACCTACCGTCTACCCGGGGAGGTGTTCCTGTCTTCATTCTTCCGGACTCAAAACCTAAAGCCACCAAATCTTCAGTGATTCCTGTGGCTGCTTTTTCTGCTGCCCGCCCTCCCCCGAATTGTTTCTCACCAAGATGAATTAACCCATTTAGAAAAGTGCCGTTAGTTAGAATCACAGATTTTGATTTAATACTAATCCCTAATGACGTCTTTACACCTATTACTTTATTGTTTTCTACCAGAATCCCTGTACACATGTCTTGCCAAAAATCCACAAGAGGGTTTTTTTCGAGCATCAACCTCCACTCTGAAGCAAAAAGCATTCTATCATTTTGAGTTCTTGGCGACCACATGGCGGGGCCTTTTGACATGTTTAACATACGAAACTGTATGGCGCTTCTATCGCTGACAATACCAGAGCCTCCGCCCAGAGCATCTATTTCTCTAATAATTTGTCCCTTTGCTACACCCCCCATTGCTGGATTACAGCTCATTTGGGCAATTGTATTCATATTCATGGTAACAAGTAGAACCTTGCTGCCCATTTTCGCGGCGACGTTCGCGGCTTCACAACCAGCGTGTCCGGCACCAACCACAATTACATCATATTCCGACAACATTCTATAAAAGTTTCACGTGAAACATTTAAATTGTTATTCTTTTGTTTCACGTGAAACAAAATTAAACAAGTATTCATTTTCTTTACTAGTCATAACCATTTTCTCTTCTTCGGTTTTATCCTTATAACCAACCAGATGAAGAACACCATGATAAACAACGCGTATCAATTCTTCTTTAGCTACCACTTGAAGGCTCTTTGCGTTGTCTAAAATACGATCGATAGATATAAATAAGTCTCCGCTAACTGTTTGATTATCACAATAATCAAACGTTATTACGTCCGTATAATAATCGTGATTCAAAAATTTTTTATTAATTTCTAATAAATAATCATCAGAGCAAAAGATCAATGTTACATCACCACACGTTTTACTCTCCATTGCTATTAACGCTGGTAAAGAATGAACAAAAAATTCCGGATTAACACCCGGAATTTTCATTATGCCATCCATGTTTTCGATGTAAATCATTTATTAAAATACATGTTGACGCTATTACCTGGTGCATCAAACTCTACTTCGTCTGCTAAATTCTTCATTAAGAAAATACCCCTACCATTTTCTTTTAATAAGTTTTCCGGTGAAGTGGGGTCTGGTAAATTGGTATAATCAAAACCATTGCCTTGATCCATGACATTAAAACAGAAGCTGCTGTCATCATCACCAACAGAGACCTCTACAGATAAGTCTTTATTCATTTCGTTACCGTGCTCAATGGCATTATTAACCGCTTCCGTAACAGCTATTAATACATTGCCGTATGCGTCTTCCACGACGCCGAGTTTTTCACAAACACTACCCACTAAAGCCTCTACATCAACCAAGGAGTTATAATCAGTCGGTAAATGTATTTTTTTAATAATACTATAGCCTTCCTTCATTTACTTGTGCTATTAATTTCTATTGAAATATTCACTCGCTTTATCCTTGTAATATCTATTGTAAAAAGGATCCACCGACTTAATAATTTCAACTTGTTTTAGTTTAAGCTTGTTATACTCCTCAAATCGAATTTGGTTACTAACTGGATAATCTTTTCCGGATTTTGACTCTCTTTTTTCTTCAAAGCCTCGTTCCATAATAGCTTTTTCGCTTTCTAAAAGCCTTGTTAGAATCTGTTTTTGTCTGTTAATCAATTCATTACCAAACTTTTTGTTTATTAGGTCCTTTTCTTGTTTTTCTAATTCATTTATGAGTGGATTCAATTTGTTTCCTTGTCCTTGTCCTTCTTTGTTTAGTTCGTTTCTGAGTTGCTCAAGTTTTTGTCTTATCGCTGTTTGCTCTGCTGCCATCTTTGCAATCTGTTTATTTCCTAAGCCTAACATATTCTGACCTCCTTCTGACGGTTTGTTTCCTGGTTGATCTCCTGGTTTTGAGCCTCCTGGATTCATTCCTTTTTGCATTTGCTCAAGTTGTTGTTTTATCATTTCTTTCATGTCGCCAGGAGATGAAGGTCCTGGTTTAGGCCTGCCTCCACCTGGATTACTACACTGACCAGACCCTTCCATCTGACTTTGCATTTGACTTTGCATACTTTGAAGAGCTTCGTTTAACAATAACGCCAAGTTATTATAAGCCGTCATAACTGCTTGTTGATTTCTGTTTATTGCTCCTTTATTATGATTATCAATATTATCTATTACTTGTGTGTGATTCAGAGAGATCGTGTTTAACTCCTTGTCAATAAATGTGGCTATAGGTGCCTGACGTTTAGCTAAAGACATTAAACTATCACGGACAATCTTTGTATCGTCAATTATTCGTCTTTGTCTACGCCCATATTTTGTGTATGATGGGTCTTTCGTGCTTACCCTTGTAAAATCAAACATGTTCTTTTCTTGATCAAAACTTAAGGTCATCAAACTCTCCAAAAGTGCTCTTATAGCATCCATATCCTCTGTTTGCTGCTTCTTATTCGCTTGTTGCTGCTTCTGGTCTAAACTCATTGCTAACTGCTCCATTTCGTCGGCTGCAGACTTCTGTTTTTCACCTGCCTTTTTATCTTTTCCCTCTCCTAATTTATCTTTCGCTTCTTTTAAATCATTTGAAATCTTTTCTTTTATTTCGTTCAAATCTCCAAGTTCCATTGGTCGGCTTAATTCTTTATTGAGTTGTTCCAATTCATTCAAATCTTCTTTAAGCTCAGAGAATTTTTTATTTATCTCGTCTTGTTTTTTCTCTGCTGATTCTTTTGTGGTGTTTTTCTTTTCAATATCTTCTTTTAATTCTTTTTGCTCTTCGGCTAAATTTTTAAGTTCTTTTTCGATATCATCAATTTTTTCATTAACCTGCATTTTTTTCAACATTTCAAGGCTTCTGTCTAATTGCTTCTTCATATCATCAGCTGACTGATTGATTTGCTCCATTTTTTCTTTTAGATCTTCTTTATTGTTCTGTTCTAATAATTTTTCTAGGTCCTCTAAAAGTTTTTTTAACTCATCATCCATAACCTCCTCCAACAACTTCTCAAGCATTTCTTGTTTCTCTAATAACTCTTTATCCAATTCAGATAATTGGTTCTTTTCAGAAACGCTTTGTTCCATTTCATTTTTTAGTTGATCAAGAGATTCTATAAGATTCTTCTGTTCTTCCTGAAGTTGATTTACCTGATTCAATTTATTCCAATCACTTGATTTTGAATTCATTGCTTCTTTCTTCAGTTTTTCAACATTCTTCTGGAAATCTTTAGTTTTTTTCAAAAGCGTTTCTAAATCTTCCTTTGACTTTTCTTGTTGTTCACTTCTCTTCTCATTTAATTCTTCTAAACTTGGTAATTTATAAGTTGACATTGTTGATTTGGTCGTTTTTTTACCGTTTACACCATCATTGTCCGAAACACTAAAATAATATTCAATTCTATCGTTAATTTTTACCTGTTCCCTTCTAAAATCTACAGCAAAATCAAAAGAAACTTTAGTCCCTGAAACTGGTTTTACTAATAGTTTAGTTGATCTTCTGTTACCATTTTCAGAAATTACAGAATAATTAAAATATAAAGATGTTAATCCATAGTCGTCATCTGCTTCACCTGAGAAATAACGCACACCTTCTGAGATTGAATCAGCGATTTCCTGAATTGCTATAGTAGGAAAGACGTCTTTAATTACAGATATGTTGTGTGAACTACTGTCTTTTTTATTCGTGAATTTATTAGTGTACAACAATCCTAATTTTGTATCTTGAGTAACTGTTGAGCTTTTAGTAAAACCGTTTTTTGATTCTATTACTGATTTATTTTGCCAATTAACCACGCATTTATTAGTGTTTTTTAAAATCACATTCCAGGTAATTTTTGTTCCCTCCGGAACAACTAAATCACCAACATTTTGTATTATTTCATTGCGTTTCGCTAAATAAGAGGGGTACTCTAATTGTGCTTCTATTTTACCAATCAGCGACTTTCCTGTTACATTTAAAAAATAATCACTACTTGTATATTCACCCGATTTGAAATAAAACACTGATGACTTTTTAGCCTTTCTTATCCAATACCTAAATGTGTTTTTTGTAACTCGCTCCATTAAAAAGGTTCCGTTTTCACAAACAAGATATACTTGCTCTGGTATTTTTTTCCCTTTTAAAGCAATCACTACTTCAGCATCTTGTCCTTCTTCAACAGTTAAATTAGTAGATTGTAATTCAAAAGTAAAAGGAACAAACTCTTCGTTGTAATTAACAATTCTGTTGGTGGATTCTGTTATAAAATCCGGTGTGAAAATGAGTAAGGTGAAAAACAATAAAAAAACAGGAATAACGTACGGAAGAAATTTCTTGTTTTCAGAAAACTTAATTGCAGAAACAAAAGGTATTTTCAAGAGGTTTTCTGTACGTTGCTGAATACTCGCTTTTAACAATTCTATATTACCATTTTGTTGATCTATTTCTTGCTGTAATTGAAATGTATTCTTCAATCGATCATCGATTTCTGGAAAAAATTTTCCTATAACGTCAGCCGCCTGAAATCTCGTTAATCTGGGTCCAAAGGATAATAATTTCAGTAAAGGAAAAAAGATAAAATATCCGAGAATTAAAGCATTAGAAACTATAAAAACATAAAATAATATTGCCCTTCCTAAACTTTTAAATTCATTAAAATACTCTAATCCAGCTGTTATTAAAAATGAGGCAACCAACAATACAGAAAACAGCAATAAACCTTTAATGATTTGATTTTGATAATACTTCCTAATAAAGGAATCAACTTGGTCAATAAGTTTATCAAATGAATTCATAGTGAAATGCTAATTTACGAAATAAATATTGGCAAAAACCATGCAGTATTTAGTCTCGAGGCTTTTCAACAGTTAATAAAATTAAATTAAGATTAATTTTTAAAAAGAATTTATTGTTTTTATTAAGGTTGTTAATTTGTGAATAACTACACTATTAGTATAAATAGATATAGTTTTAAATAAAATTAGACAAGAAATAAACAATGATTTAATAAGTAATTAAAAGAAATTTAGAGAGTAATAAACAGCTTGTTTAAAACAATTGTTGATTACAAAAATTAGGAATGTTAATATAGTGATTGTGCATATCATAATGATTATTCTTGTAGAAAAATCTATAATGTTTCTTCGTTTTTTAAAACAATACTAGGATTGAAAAAAATCAATAATAAAACAAATAAAACAATTAGAAGATATTAACACGTTATACATATTATTTAGAAAGAACACATGGATAAAATTATTTTTAAAACACTGATATATAAATAATTATAAAAAACAAAATCCGACATGTTTATAATTTATTATAAACCAATTAAAACCAAAAAATCAAAAAAAGTATTTTTGAAATAAAAATGAAAAAAATTATTTCTATTGGTTGTGATCATGCTGGTTATTCTTTAAAATTAGAAATTAAGGAACAACTTGTTAATTTAGGATATGAAGTTCTCGACATGGGTTGTTATTCAGAAGAAAGCATTGATTATCCTGATTTTGCTCATCCGGTGGCGGATTATGTTGAAAATAATACAGACGGAAAAGGGATTTTAATTTGCGGTTCTGGAAACGGAATCAATATGGCAGCAAACAAACATCAAGGTATTAGAAGTGCTCTATGTTGGCAAGTAGAGATAGCTAAGTTGGCTCGCGAACACAATAATGCTAATATTGTTGCTTTACCCGCAAGGTTTATTTCATCAGAGGAGGCGTTAAAAATAGTAGAAGTATTTTTAAATACACCTTTTGAAGGTGGGCGTCACCAAAAACGCGTTGATAAAATAGCATGCGTTTAATTCTAGTTGTTTTTTTGGTTAGCCACCACATAGGTTTCTCACAGAAATACTTATTTAACGGTAAAACAGACAGTGTTTTTTATCAAAACACAACAAACTCCTTTTTTGTAAAGCAAGGCGTTCCCATGAGTATGGATGGGTCTTTGTTAATTTCAAAGACAGCTGATCCAAAAACCTTTGCCGTCAAAGTTGCACAAGCTCAAACACAGGAGTCAACGATTTATATTCTATTATATTTAGAAAACCCAGAGACATCAGAACAAGAAAAAGTGGTGATAGATAAATTCCTTATTCATATTAAAAATGATTATCCCGGCGATTCCTTGTGTTTGGTTGGACTAAATAAAAAAAACAACCCAAAGGAAATAGAACTCAACATTTGTGGTCCTTTAGAAAGAGGGTTAATTCTAATGGAGTACGATATATTGTTTGAAAACCAAGCTTATTCTGTTAAATCCGGTACATTAACAGATGAAATAAGAAAAAAATTAGCTTCACTTCCTACAGGAAAAGAAGTAACAATAAGCGCGTTGTGCAGAGACTTGTTAAACAACACTATTAGAATAAAACAAAAACTTTTGAAGTAATTATTTTATGAGTATTTCAACCCTTCTGTTAGCTTCTTTTTGATCATCATCAACAGGTTGCTTGTACACGGGTTTATCAAATCCAAAACCAACCGCAGTAAGGCGGTTTTTAGAAACACCCTCGCTTACCAAGTACTTTAAAATTTGTTTTGCCCGACGAGTAGATAATCTTTTTGACGATCTTTTTGATCCATCCAAATTCACATGACCTTGGATTTCAATTGTAACAGTAGGGTTTAATACCATAAAATCACGCAATCTTCGTAGTTTAGGTAATGACTCGTCTAAAATAACCTCACTCCCCGCTTGAAAATATATTTTATCCAATTTTGCTACAGTTCCACGTTTAATCTTTTTAAGATAAACAGTGTCTTTTGTATTTGTTTTTCCGTCTGTTTTAAAATAATGGTTTTCAAAATCTTTTGATAAATACCCTTCTGCGTCAACTTTAATTACTCCGTTTTTTACGCTTCGCGTTATATTCATAAAAAGATCACTTGCCAGGTATGTACCATCCAAATCTGATGAAGAAGATATTACTATTCTTGAAGAAATTGGTTTTTTTGTTTCTTGATCTAAAACATGAATGGAATAAATGGGTTTACTTTTATCGTAGACAAGATTTAAGCGAAGGGTATCTAAAATCTCATCGCCTTTAATATCAATCGCCTGAAATTCAACCTGTAAAGAGATATTACTTTCGTCTTTATCTTTAGAAAAATAAACAATTGTATAGGAATAACCCTTTTCTACGTCTATTTGTGCGTTTTCAAGCTCACGGCAATTAGTGTTTGGTTTTATAAAAACGGGTACAGCTTTTTTCTCTTCTATTTCCTTACAAGAAGCATTAATATTCGTTCGAACCACAACCAAATCAAAGGTGTCTAAATAAATTCTACACGAAAGATTTAATTTTCCAGACCGAATAGGCTCAAATAAAAACCAGACGTTATTCTTTGAGAGCGATGATTTTTCAACGTATGAACAAAGATTAGTTTTTTCGATTCCTTTTACACCAGGAAAAGGAATGTTTAACTCCTGACCCTCTATGATTTTAATCGCCCCTTGACAGGTGTTTCTACCTACCGTTTGTTGCGTAAAACCAGCCGAACAAGACAACAATAGTATGAAGATTAATCTTTTCAACGTTTTGTTTAACGAATTAGTAGATATTTAGTTTCATCTCAGCATTCATCAAACAGCGAACCAATATGTTTTTTTCTTGAATATAGATGTTTTTTAGGGCTAAATTCGTTAGTTTGCCGGACAATTTAATACCCTCATAAATTTCTTGATTCAGGTTTTCTGTAATAGATTGTTCAATTTCTTTCATATGAGGCCCCAACTCAAAAGAACTGTTATTCTGAACAAAAGAAAGTATTTTATCTGAATACAACCATTTCGCGGAATTTAATAAAACACTTTTAGTAGAAAGCGTATAAGAAAGACTTTCAATTTTAAGCTTTTGAGTAACAGAATCGATTTTTGGAACCCCTTTAAAGTAAAGAGTCCCTTCTTTAAAACCTGAAAACACTACCTTTAATCCCAATGTGTCTAATGAAACTTGAAACAATGACGCGCTGTCGATAATAAATTTTTTTCGTTCAATTTCTATTGGCGAACCCTTTAACGAGGCTGTTAACAAGGTGTTTAAGCTGTCATAGTTAGCAACTACATCAACATATAAACCGAAAGAACCGGCTGGTTTCTGCTCCGTTGCAGAGGGAAGGGCAGTTTTTTTATATGTAGTTGATTTAGTGGTGAGAATCGTTGGACTCAAGGTAAGATGAATGTTTGTGCTTGCTTGTTTTTCAACAAACACTACTTTATCAAACGCAACACTTTTTGGTTGTAAGTATAAAAAACCAAAATCATTGAGAGGAATAGGATCTTGTAACTTATCCCATGCAGTAATTAATTGTGGGCGTATTGAGAGGGACGAAATTTGTTGATTAATTTCTTTTTCTTGTTTAATTAATTCGGTTGTTATTGTATTCTCTATCTCTTTTGTTACGTTAATTTTCATAAAACTAAACTGACAAGGATCTAATAGCTTTACACTTTTTAATTTTGTGTCTGCCACAAGTTGATAACTTTTATTTAGTTGAATGTTGGATTGGAATTGCGTGAGCAACTGTCTTCTAGGTTCACCGTTTGACCCACAGCTTCCGTATACCCTGGGAATCACACAGCGTTCGTCTCCAAACAAGCTATGACAACTCGGACAATAATTAACATCAAGCCCAAGCCCTCCTGCTACCGAGAACAACACAGCGTTTTCTTTAAACTCAAATGATATCGGCTTTCTTTCAAAAACATAGGAATACCCAAGGCCCTCACAAGGCTGATCAGACCCTTGAAACTTAAGTGGAACCTGTTTTTCAACCTCATTTAAGCCATCATGTAGGTTTATACCAACAGGAATAGTTATGTTTGAAACTATAATTTTCGGGGGAGGGGCAACCGCTTTTACGGCAATGGGTACTTCAGGACTTATACTTTTACAACCATATAGAAATAAAAAAAGAAAATAATAGAACTTCATTTTTTTCTACGTTTCAACACTACCCTTTGTGAAAAGCTCGGTAAATAAGCATATACTGTTGTGCCGTCTTGACTACTTTTTGACTGATTGTTGATTTTTTTACTTCCGCCATACAAATTAAACTCCAAGAATCCCTTTCTTCTATAAGATAGAATGGAACAAAAATACATACTATCCAAAACGTAGTAATCATAAAAACAATCATTTGAGAAAAACATAGGAATTAATATACCACCTTCATCTAAGGTATATTTCCCGTTTGTTCCTTTGCGAATGGAATAGTTTTTTTCTATTTTTCCAGAAGGAGAGTTGTACTTCATTATGTAAGTCCACGAGCTATCTTTTTCTATGGGTTTAATAGAAAGCGAAACATCGATTATTTGCTCTGAACTTCTGCTCGCTACTTTCATTTTCCCATAAAATGTTCCTAACCAATCCTCTGGAAAAGATTGTGCAAGAGAGAAAACAGGTAAACCAAAAAGAACCAAAACAAAAGATTTCATAGAAAATCTAGTAATACTTATTTCATAAAAAAAGGCCTCTAGGGCCCTTTATTAATTCATTTTATTTTTTAATCCTTCGTTAAGAGCATCAAGAAACTCTTCTGTATAAACGTAATGTTCTCCATGGTTAACCTTGTTGCCATGTATACAAACTGCGAGGTCTTTTGTCATAACACCAGATTCAACGGTTTCAACACATACTTTTTCTAAGGTGTTACAGAAATCGATTAATTCCTGGTTGTTATCGAGCTTTCCCCTGAAGGCTAAACCTCTGGTCCAAGCAAAGATTGAAGCAATTGGGTTTGTAGAAGTTTTTTTACCAGCTTGATGGTCTCTAAAGTGTCTAGTAACCGTTCCGTGCGCCGCTTCAGACTCCATAATTTCTCCATCCGGTGTAATTAACACGGAAGTCATTAACCCTAGCGACCCAAATCCTTGTGCCACGGTATCAGACTGAACGTCGCCATCGTAATTTTTACACGCCCAAACAAAGTTACCGTTCCATTTTAGCGCTGATGCCACCATGTCATCAATTAACCGGTGTTCGTAAACAATGCCAGCTTCAATGAACTTTGCTTTAAACTCATTTTGGTAAATTTCTTCAAAAATATCTTTGAACCTACCGTCGTATTTTTTAAGTATGGTGTTTTTGGTTGACAAATAAAGCGGCCATTTTTTTGAAAGCGCCATATTAAAGCAGGACTGTGCAAAACCGCGAATTGAATCATCGGTATTGTACATGCTCATAGCAACACCATCACCTTTAAAATTGTAAACCTCAAATGTTTGTATTTCTCCACCGTCCTCAGGAGTAAATGTCATGGTAAGTTTACCTTTCCCTTTAAAAACGGCATCTGTTGCGCGGTATTGATCGCCAAATGCATGTCGACCTACAATAATAGGAGCGGTCCAATTTGTAACTAACCGAGGCACATTATTCATGACTATAGGTTCTCTGAAAACAGTACCATCAAGAATATTCCTGATCGTTCCGTTCGGAGATTTCCACATGGATTTTAAATTAAACTCTTTTACCCGTGCTTCGTCAGGTGTAATCGTTGCGCACTTGATACCAACCTTATATTTCTTTATTGCTTCTGCGGCATCTACGGTTATTTGGTCGCTTGTTTCATCTCTTTTTTCGATACCTAAATCGTAATATTTAATATCGAGGTCGAGGTAAGGAAGGATTAGTTTTTCTTTAATATAGCTCCAGATGATTCGGGTCATTTCATCACCATCCAACTCCACTACAGGATTAATAACTTTTATCTTTGACATTTAAAAAATTTTAGACAAAAATAGTGTTTTTTTAGTTTTTCAATGCACTATAAACTTGTGCCTTAAAGAATTCCTTAGTTTTGCATTTGTCTTTAAAGTAAATATGTCATATTCCTTCGTCGCCGGGTTTTTTATTCTTGCATTTATTTCCTGCGGGCCGACGGAAAAAGCCAAAGATATACAGCCGGAAGCAAAGAGCGAATTGAAAAATCAACCAGTATTCTTATTTGACTCAATCATTCATTATTCCATCGCCATCGAAGAGGACACGCTTTGGGGGATAGAACGAATTAAAGACAAAACAAAAGAACAGCGACGGTTAATCGAAATTGTTTTGTATGAAAAACTTGACACGTTGTCCGACACCTCGGTTTTAAATTATCTGCCAAGTTTGGGATTTACCAATCGTTATTTATCATATGAAAAAACCGAGTCCTTGCGAAAGATTTTTCATACTCAACACATGAACGAAGAGGCAAGGGCGGCATGTGTACCAATTTTTCGTGACATATTGGTTTTTCGCTTAAAATCAAAAAACACGGCCGTAATGAAATTATGTTTCGATTGCCAACACCACACCTTAGATGGCGAAATAATAGAAACCAAACACATCACCCAAGAATGCTGGGAAGAGCTCAAAAAGACGCTAAAACAATAACTTAATCTAAAGCGCCAATCATTTTTGATGGATCAACATACAAGTCGTATTCCTCCTCTGTAACATGACCTAAACCAACAGCAGCCTCTTTTAACGTTGTGCCGTTTTTGTGAGCATATTTAGCAATTTCTGCGGCTTTGTAATAACCAATTTTTGTGTTTAAAGCAGTCACCAACATTAAAGAGTTGTCCAAGTGCTTTTTAACAACAGGTAAATTTGCTTGAATACCAACTGCACAATTATCGGCAAATGAAACACAAGCGTCACCTAACAAACGAGCCGATTGTAAGACATTGTAGGCTATTACCGGTTTAAATACGTTCAGTTCAAAATGACCATTTGACCCCGCTACAGCAACTGCCATATCATTTCCCATCACTTGAGCACAAACCATCGTAAGCGCTTCCGGTTGAGTAGGGTTTACTTTTCCTGGCATAATAGAAGAACCTGGTTCATTGTCAGGAATAACAATTTCTCCGATCCCACATCTAGGCCCAGAAGACAACATACGAATGTCGTTGGCAATTTTCATTAAGGCCACGGCAGCGCGTTTTTGTGCTCCAGAAAGCTCAACCATAGCATCGTGAGCAGCAAGAGCTTCAAATTTATTTTTTGCGGTCACAAAAGGCAAACCTGTAAAATCAGCAATTTTCTGAGCAACAAGCACGTCATAACCTTTTGGGGTGTTAAGCCCGGTTCCTACAGCGGTTCCACCTAAAGCGAGTTCAGTAACCGCTACTAGCGCATTGTTAATAGCACGAATAGAGTTGTCAATCTGCGCGACATAACCACTAAACTCCTGACCAAGGGTAAGTGGTGTAGCATCCATGAAATGCGTTCTCCCTGTTTTTACTACGTCTCGAAAAGCCACAACTTTTTCTTGTAATACATTTCGTAGGTGTTTTAATCCAGGCAAGGTATTTTCGACAGTAATTTTATAAGCGGCAATATGCATTGCTGTCGGATAAGTGTCGTTTGAAGATTGTGATTTGTTTACATCGTCGTTTGGGTTTAGTGCCTTTTCGTCATCTAACAAACTTCCGCCAGTTAACACGTGGCCACGATTTGCAATTACTTCGTTGCAGTTCATGTTAGATTGAGTTCCAGAACCTGTTTGCCAAACAACAAGAGGAAATTCTTGGTCGTGCATCCCGGTTAATATTTCGTCACAAACTTTAGAAATCAACTCTTTTTTATCTGAATTTAACACGCCCAACTCAAAATTTGCGTGAGCGGCAGCCTTTTTTAAGTAAGCAAAAGCATGAACAATTTCTAAAGGCATGGAGCCTTCTGGGCCGATTTTAAAGTTGTTTCGAGATCGTTCAGTTTGGGCTCCCCAATATTTATCAGCAGGCACATTAACCTCGCCCATAGTGTCTTTTTCTATTCTAAAATTCATTTTTTGTGATTTATTCGTTTTTAATTTATAATTTTACCCTGTAAATCGTTGCAAAATTAATAAAGATGAGCACTTTTGGAATCGTATTGTTCTTTTTAATTGCCGGAATGGCTTTTTGGTTATTGTTTTTCCTTTTAGGATTTATTGTTCCGTATTGGATTACGTTGGGTGTATTTGAACAGCTACGACCAAAAAGAATTTTTGAAGAAAAAAACGAAAAGAAATAAATTAAGCGGCTTAGCCGCTTTTTTATTGCGCAATAATTTGGTCTAAGTTTCTTTCAATTCTCCGACAGATATCATCAATAGGAAGGTCGTTATCATCCGTTCCAAAAGGATCTTCAATTTCTTCTGCTAGCACTTCAATACTTACTAAAACATAGAAGAAAAACACAGATATTATAATAGAATAGTATCCGAACTGAACTACAAAAGCCAAAGGAAGCGTCACCACATAAAGAAATATAAACTTTTTAAAAAACATGCTGTAAGAATAAGGAATGGGTGTGTTTTTAATTCTTTCGCAGCCACCCAAACTATCGATGAGTTGTGCGAGATGTTTTTCAAGGGCCAAAAAGTTTTCTTCGGAAATAAGACCGGATTTTTTTTGTGACGCCAGTTTTTGTTGTATTTGTGTCATTATATGCAAAGGCGCGTGTGTTGTTTGTTCCAAATTTAATGCGGCATATGGAATATCGCGAAGATGATCTCTCATGGAATTTGTAAAATGTACAATGTGTGATTTATGCCATTCGGCGTCTTGTTTAGGTAAGACAGCATTAATTTTAAGAATAAAATTTCGCGAGTCATTTACCACGGAACCCCATAATTTTCTTCCCTCCCACCAACGATCGTAGGCAGTATTCGTTCTAAATATCAATAAAAGAGAAATAACAAAACCAAGCAATTGGTATACTGTCGGTAACTTTTCAAATAACTCGGTATGAAATAAGTTTTGCTCAGCATAAACCAAAAGAGCCGTAAGTAAACCAATGTAAATGAGTTGTTTCCATAGAATCCTTAAGGTGTCGCTATGACTAATTGAAAAAATTAAGTTTATCCAGTTTTTTGGATTATATTGAATCATTCTAAATCTTCTTTCGTTGTAGCATCAAAAGTACTAAACCTCCTTCTTTTTCTTTAATTTCGTCAAAGAAAAAACAACTAAAAAATGGAGATAACACCAGAAATTCAAGACCGCCTCGAAAAACTAAACAACAAATATGGAGCGTTGGGGCAAGACTTACTTTCATATCTTGATGGCCTTTTGTACGCAGATGTTACTACCTACTGGGACTATATTCAAATAGACACGTTGTTAAGCCTTCAGAAGCCAAAAACAAAATTTCCTGATGAAGTTGTTTTTATAATGTATCACCAAATAACGGAACTTTATTTCAAATTAGCACTGCGTGAGTTTGAGCAATTAGGTCAAGCAGACCAACTAAACAAAGAGTTTTTTATAGCCCGAGTGACAAGGATTAATCGCTATTTTGAAGCATTAACAAATAGTTTTGATATCATGGTTGATGGAATGGAGAAAGACCAATTCTTAAAATTCAGAATGTCATTGCTTCCTGCAAGCGGCTTTCAATCTGCCCAATATAGGGAAATTGAAATATACAGCACAGATTTTCTTAATTTGGTAGCGAAGGACAAAAGAAATTCGTACAAGGAGAATTCTCCGATAAGAGATATGTTTGAAGAAATATATTGGAAATATGGCGCAACAGAAGTAGAAACACAAAAGAAAACGCTAACATTAACGCAATTTGAGGAAAAATACAAGGAATCATTTATTTCGTTGGGCGAAAAATGCAAACTACACAACTTGTGGCAAGTTTATTTGCGTTTATCTAAATCAGAACAAGAAGACCCTCTTGTTATCAATTGTTTAAAAGAAAACGACACGAACGTAAATATTAATTGGCCTCTAGTTCACTATAAATCAGCTGTTCGCTATTTAGCAAAATCGGATAGTGATGTTCCGGCCACAGGGGGAACCAATTGGCAAAAGTATCTACCCCCTAGGTTTCAAAAGCGTATATTTTACCCAACCTTGTGGACTGAAAAAGAGAAGGATGAGTGGGGAAAGGGGTGGGTTGAAAAAGCCCTTAATTAAGTTTTTGTACGGGCTTATAAAACACACAAGAAAAATCCAGTAGCCCCTCCATATTTACTTTGAAGTCGCGCATGTTTATGTTTACAACAAATATAAAATCCTGAAGAAAAAGAGGGGAGACGAACGCGTTTTGAATTAGAAACCTGTCACAAGCTAATTGTGCCTTCAGCCTATCCAACCGGTTACTTTTACGAAAAGAATTAAGATATATACTATCGTATTGAGCGGAACTAAAGGAGATTTGTTTGGCCAGTGTAGACCGGCTATAAAAAACACCTAAATAAGAGTCTGGATCGGGATAATCTGCTGCCCAACCGTACTTCGCTATGTGAATTTCGCCTTTCTTCCACATCCTTTCAAAATCCTCATTACTTCCTTTGATAAGATTAATAGAAATCCCAGCGTTTGCTTTTATTTGAAGAATTAATTCATTTACCCATTTCAAACCTAATTCAGAGGTGTTTTTATTAATAAAAAAGTTAATTTTATCTCCGGCTTTTAGCGTGTTTCCCCTCGTTTCTTCCACGGCGCTTATTTCCTGCTCAGCGCTATTTAAGGATTTATAATAATTAATTGGAACAAAAAAGTTTTTTGTTGGTTCGCCATCCCCATCTAAAATATTTTCACATAAAGCAAGCGTGTTAATAGATGAATGTATTCGTTGCCTATTTGTTTTATTGTCAAACGGAGGAAAAACGGTATTGTAGACCAAGAAATTTAAGTTTTTGTTTTTGAGTTGAAATAGCCGATGTGGTTGATTCTTTCCGCTGATAGCGTCGTCTAGATTTCCAAATAAACTGTTTAATTTTTCTGTGCTAATATTTTGTATCATATCTAATTTTCCGGACTGAAACCAATCTCGTTCATTAACACCATAATAGGCTTCAACTGCATCTAAAAAAGGAAGCTTATTCCCGTGCTCGTC
Source organism: uncultured Lishizhenia sp. (assembly GCA_964562965.1). GTDB lineage: Bacteria > Bacteroidota > Bacteroidia > Flavobacteriales_D > Crocinitomicaceae > UBA952. The sequence goes on along the minus strand of CAZLVX010000003.1, from coordinate 17,044 downwards.
GTGTTTCCAATAATTGTCATTTCGTGTAATTACTGTTTTTGTCTCTGTGATTTTTTCTAAAATGAACGGGCCTGTACCTAAAGGGTTCTTAAAAAAATTGGCGTTATTTTTTTTATAATCTTCATAACTCAGAATCACAGCGTTCGGGTGGCTTAATAACTGAGAAAACTGAGAAAAAGGAAAGGTTAGGTAAACATCAATTACAAAATCGTTAATTATTTTTGCGCCTTCAAAACTGTTTGGGTCGAATGGGGTAGTTTTCGACTTTTCATAAAAAGACTTTGCTCCTTTTATTTTATCAATAAACAAATAAGAATAGTTGTTTTCTTTTAGAGAAGAACATAAAAATGCCAATGAAAAAAAGACATCTTTTGATTGCAGATTTCCTCCCTCATTATGAAAAAAAATGTTTTTTTTCAAGTGAATTCTAAAAGTCCTTCCTCCATCAAGTAGCTCGTGTTTTTCTGCAATGTTTCCTTCAGATTTTTGCGTTGAATCAGTGGTAAATAATGTTTCATATATCTGTGAGCTAAGTTGCTGTTCATAATAGCTAATAGAGGAGTAAGGAAAAAGGCTAGACGGTTTACTCGGTATTGATAATTTAAAAACACCACCATAAACTTTATCGCCTTTAGCCAGAATTACTTTGTTTTTAGAGTCACCCTCTGGGTTACACGCACAGAAAACAAGCAGAAAACTTATGTTTAGCAGAACAAGCCGCTTCATTTTCTAACAAAAGATAAATAACCCCTCTTTCCCTCGTTTGTAATAATTAGTTGATATGACCCACTGGCTAGTTGCTCCACATTGAACTCAGTGACATTTGAAAAGGATTTTATTTGTCTTCCCATTGCGTCTATGATAGCCACATTGTTTACTTGTTTCGACAAGAAAACAACAGTTTCAGCCGGGTTTGGATAAAGTAAAACATCAGTTAAATTAAAATCTTCAATTCCAACTTCTGTTTCAACAAATACCGAATCCGTCAATTGACAACCATTTGCGTCAGTAATATTTACAGAATACCATCCACTATTAAGGTAAACTGCCATTGATTCCGTTTGGGAATTCGTATCATCCCACACATAGGAATAAGGAGCTGTTCCGCCAGTGACGTTAACTGTCGCCGTTCCATCCAAACTTATAATTTGAGGGGTTGAGGTAAGCGTAGCATTTAATGATTGAGGTTCATTTAATGTTATATTTTCAATTTGAGAGGAACAATTGTTCTCATCTGTTAGATAGACCTCATATACCCCTGCTGTTAAATTTGAATTGGAAGGATTGGTAATTTGTTGACCCATCCAATAGGTATAATTTCCTGTGCCACCTTGTCCTTGAATTAAAATTTCACCGTTTGCATCTCCATTACACAAGGCATTGGTAACAACCGTTGAAACTAGCAATTCTGAAGGTTCAGTAATTTCAAAGTTTAGCGAATCTATACAGCCTCGAGCATCTGATACAATTACAGAATAGTTTCCTGCAGGAAGACTATCAGAAACCTGTGTGCTATTTCCATTATTCCAATTGTAAATTACAGGTTGATAGTTTGAATTTAATAATTCGATGGACCCGAAATTATCTCCGAAACAGTTATTGTTAACGATATTGGTGTCAATGATTATTGGCAACGGTTCAGGAACATAAACTGAATCCGTTACTACACAGCCACCGGGGTGATTTATTACAATTGAATGCCATCCGCTTGTTAAAGTACTATTTGGTTTAGTTGTAACGCCGTTATCCCATAAGAAAGTACAAGTGCTAAATTGGCAAGGGCAGCCTGAGGAGTTAACCGTGGCCATTCCATTTGCTCCGCCAGGACAAGCAGGTGGAATTATTCCACCAAAGCTTATAACGTAAGGATCGGACAGTGTAAATGAACGAGTTTCGTAGCAACCTAAAGCATCCGTTACCATGACGGAATAGGTGCCAACATCTAAATTACTTATTGTGGGATCGGAACTTCCTGTTGTCCATAAATACGTATGAGGCCCTGCGTTGGAATTTACAGACAATGTAATTGCACCATTTGCAAAGCCATTGCAGGAAATAGATGTAACCGCCGCATTTGTAATAACACTTCCAAAACCACAATTAACAGGATCCAAATTATAAACCCCATCATTATCTGTTCCTAAATAACTTCCCCAAGCAATACCAGCGTTAGGAACATTAATTGTTAATTCATCACGATTTACGTAAATGCCTTTCCAGCCAACAGGATTCAAACTATCTTTTTTTACGGCATAAACGACATCAATTAAATTATCTCCATCCAAATCAGTTATCAAAGGCGTTGACCCAAGATTTACTCCGGTTTTAGTATTACCAACTTGATTGATTGTGCCATTGATAAAATTAATTTGTTGTAAACGATGTCTGTATGCTCCATTCTCCATATATGTGATTGAAACTAATCCTTCATCTCTACCATTATTATCAAAATCTAAGGCATTTGCGGAAACATAGTTAAACGTACCTAAACTATCCTTAAAAGCAATTTGACCCGTTGAACCATTGATTAACACCTGATAAAAATCTGAATAGGATGGTGCAATACCTTTAAATAGAATCGCTAATACATCAGGAATGTTATCTCCGCCAACAAAATTTCCAAGAACTGGTTCAGCACTAGATTCCGTATTTGGTAATTGTACTTGCCAAAGATTTCCAAAATTAGCCCCTTTTATTTTTTTGATGCGACCACCAAAGCCTTGAATTACAATATCATAGCTACCATTTGCTGTTTTAGATAGCGCAGCAGGAGCAATAAAACCTTTATTAGGGTCTGAATCTAATTGAATGGAATTAGCCAATGAATTATTGTTTAACAAATCAATTAACGGACAGGCCCAAAATGAACCCCCCAAGTTTTCTCCTCCAGTTCCATACAATATCCATAAGCTTCCATTTCCTTGAATATCTGCAACTAATGGGGAACAGTAAGTTTCCGCACTATCAGGAACTACCGCTTTTGCTAAAAGTTGACCATTAAGAGAATTAATAACCATCAGATGACCGGGAGGACGATTTGTTTGCCAATCTGGTGCAGCATGATCGCCTCCATTTGCCACTAATAAATCAGAAATACCATCTCCAGTAACATCAGGGATGAACTGTGGATTGTAAAAATTATATAAACCACTATCAGCAGGATTTGCAGTATAAGGGAAATAATCCCAAATTAATTGACCATTAGCTCCATTTATAGCCAAGAGTTGGGCTTGACGACCAGTGATAAAAACATCCTTAATTCCATCGTTAGTAATATCACGAAAAACAGGACTTCCAAAAACTTCGTTTCGACTACCTCGCTTCCAAATCAAAGCACCGTTGGCACCGTTATAGGCCATGATTCCATTATTACTGGCAACACCATCTGTGCCTCCACCAATAACGATGTCTTTTATTCCATCATTATTTAAATCACAAGCTCTAGGAGAAGAGAGTGTGGGAATTGAATCCGTAAATGATTGCCAAGATTGCGCCTTCAGACTTGATAAAGCAGCACTGGAAATAATAAAATATAGAACAAAATTTTTCATTTTTATAAAATAAAAAAACCCCCTCGGGGGTTTAAATTTACTCACTTCTTATTAAATGGAAGAAGCCATGTCCTTCCTTGAGGACACCAGAAATACCTTCTGCTTCATAACGATAGAAATATACACCTTCTTCAGCGCGATAACCATCCCATCCTGGGTTAAAATTAATGAGATCGGTACTTGTTTCGTCAAACACGACATTTCCCCAACGGTTTACAATAACAAGGCGAAGTTTCTTTAGGTTTTTCCATTCAAGGAAAAACAGTTCATTTACGTTATCATCATTAGGAGTGAATACGTTAGGAGCATCTACAACGGGTTCAGGGAAGAAACAACTACCGTCATCAACAGTTGCTAGCGGGTCGTAGTTTGTTGCGTTAGGGTCTGTACACCCACAAACTGTTGTTACTATCCCGATAACAGCAGTGTCACTACAGAAAGTACCTTGTTGAACAATTAATTGAATGGTGTAGCCTTGATTTTGTGTAGCGTCTTCATATAAATGAGTCAAAACATTAAGATCTGTAGTCGTCTGAGTATTTCCGTCTCCAAATGACCAGATGTAAGCCGTTCCATTCTGACTATTGTTTGTAATAGTTACTTCGAGAGGAGCACAACCACTTAAAGGGGTTGCGGAAAAAGATGCAACAGGAGGGTCAAGTAAATCAACAAAAACACTATCACTTACCGAACAAACATCATCAGTAACAGTAAAATAATACCAACCGGAAGGAATGTTCTCCCAAACAGAGGCGTCAATAAAGTTAGGATTGTTAGCCCCCGGTCCTGTCCAGTTGTAAGATGGAATACCTGTTGTTCCTGTAGCTAATCCCCAGACCACACCTGTTGGTTGACAGCTTGAAGGAACAGTACCCATTGTGTCAATTGCTAATGTCTGGTTCATGGTAAGAGCAACCGTGTCTGTACCAGAAAAATTACAATTATCTGTCGCTGTTACTAAAAAGTATACGGTGCCATTTTGATAGATAGAACCGGAAATTGTATCTCCAGTTCCAATGGGGTTTCCTCCCACATCGGTCCAGGCATAAGTGTAAGGAGCATAGCCTCCAGAAGCAGAGGCAAATAACGGAACATTGTCTGTTGCACACAGAACCGAAGGATCATTTTCTGTTATGTTGATAATGGGCCCCTCCCCAATATAAATTGTTCCTTGTGAAAATATGGTGTCATTACAAGGATTAATAATTTCGACAGTAATAATCACAGACTCAAATCCTTCCGTTATACCATCTTGAGTTGGCGTTAAATTGATCACAACGGAGTCTTCACCGGGTAGAAAAATAATGGTGTCTGGTAAGTTGTTGTAGTCAATTCCCTCTATCGCATCTCCCGTAATGGTATAGTTTATCATTAATGTATCATCAAGTTGCCCGGCTGGACGCGTAAAGATAAAATTAGCATCAGTACAACCCTCTATGATGGTTGTGTCACCAGAAACTGTTGCAACAGTAACCGCTACAGCATCGGAAGCAAAACTACCTGCCTCTAGAAACACACCGGAGTCATAGGATTGATCTCCAACGTTTGATATGGCAAGTTTAATATGATAAGTTTGATTACATTGAACGGTTGCAGCAGCAGTAAGCACAACAGTTGTTCCATCGTATTGAATTGCAGTTCCATAAGTAGAACCATTGTCGTTAAAAACGTAATAAGCAGTATTTGAGGCGTCTCCAACATTGTTAATGGTAACTGGAGTTCCTCCTGGGATAACAGCTACGTTAGCCCCGCCAGCAGGGTAACCCGCAAGGGTGTAGGGGCCTGAAATCCCTGGTCCCCATAAAAATAGGCCAAAAGCATCATTGAAAGTTGAAGGAGAAAACTCAGGATATTCATCTGAACCAAAAATATATCGGAAACTCATGGTATCACCAGAGGGAATAAAATCAAACTCTAAAACAACCCCATTAGTTACGGTTCCATTAGCAATCGCGTTTAGGTGTGGATCAGTGGATACATTTGTGGTTGCTGGATTATTTGAAGTGGAGGAAGTGGCGTTATTTGGACCTTGCGCACCAATACCATTTCCAGTCGTTAAAAGCAAGCCAGCATTAAAGGGAAACGCTGCGTTCGTGTTTGTAAATGACGTAACATTGCTCACAGGTGTGTTAGAAAGGGCAGGACTTCCATTTATTGTTATATTAAATGCCTGAACACCAAAGCCTAATAAAACATTATTAACTAATTGTGTTGGTGTTTGTGTGTTGTTCACAAGAATACTCTGAGAAAAACTTTGCGTAATAGATAAACACCCTAGGATGGTGAGAAAAAATATTTTTTTCAAAATGTTAAGTTTAGTATTAAAATGACGCCACTAATTTTTAAAAAGTTGCATTACAAAATTAATGTTTTGTTTTCATATTAGAAAATGATTACTTTTTCGCAACTTTGATGTAATAAAATCCAATTTAAATATGACAAACACTCAACAATTCATTATAAAAGAACGCGACAGGTTTCTAGAGGAACTTCTTGCCCTACTTCGTATACCTTCAGTGTCTGCTGACCCTAGATTTAAAGATGATGTAAGCGAATGCGCGACTCGTATTTCAAATCACTTAATTTCTATAGGACTTGACAATGTTGAAATTTGTCCTACGAAAGGTCACCCTTTAGTGTATGGAGAAAAAATTGTGAATAATACATGGCCAACGGTATTGGTTTATGGTCATTATGATGTTCAACCTGCTGACCCATTAGATTTGTGGCATTCTCCCCCATTTAATCCAGTAATTAAACAAACAGAAATTCATCCGGAAGGAGCAGTGTTTGCAAGAGGCGCCTGCGACGACAAAGGACAAATGTTCATGCATGTTAAGGCTGTAGAAGCCATGTTAGCAACAAATGAATTGACCTGTAATGTAAAATTCATGATTGAAGGCGAAGAGGAAATAGGAAGTGAGAACCTGGGAGAATTCGTAAAAAACAATAAGGAGAAATTAAAAGCCGACATTATTCTCGTGTCTGACACAGGAATGTTAGCAAATGACGTCCCATCAATTACAACTGGACTGAGAGGGTTGAGCTATGTTGAAGTAGAAGTTACCGGTCCAAATAGAGATTTGCATTCTGGGCTTTATGGTGGTTGCGTGGCTAATCCGATTAATGTTTTAGCTAAGATGATAGCTTCATTACATGATGATAAAGGTAAAATCACGATACCAGGATTTTATGATAAAGTAGTTGAGTTATCTGACGAAGAGCGTTCCGAAATGGCTAAAGCACCATTTTCACATGAAAAATACTGTCAAGCGCTTGATTTAAAAGATGTAATGGGGGAGTCGGGTTACTCAACACCGGAGCGTGGATCTATCAGACCAACATTAGATGTAAACGGAATCTGGGGAGGATATACCGGAGAAGGAGCAAAAACAGTTATTGCTTCCAAGGCCTTTGCAAAAATTTCAATGCGTTTGGTTCCTGATCAAGACCCTGAAGAAATCACGCAATTATTCAAACAACATTTTGAAACAATCGCCCCGAATAGTGTGAGGGTTGTTGTTAAACCACACCATGGGGGAGAAGCCGCTGTTACACCAATTGATTCCATTGGATACAAAGCCGCAAGCATAGCCTATGAAAAAGCATTTGGTAAAAAACCGATTCCTGTGAGAAGTGGAGGTAGTATTCCTATCATTGCCATGTTTGAAAAAGAATTAGGTTTAAAGACAATATTAATGGGTTTTGGTTTAGACAGTGATGCTATCCACTCTCCAAATGAGCATTATGGTTTGTACAATTATTACAAAGGAATAGAGACCATTCCATATTTTTATGAAGCGTTTGCTAAACTTAATTGCAAATGAAAAGTCTTATAATTCTTTTTACCCTGTTAACCTTTGCTTCGTGCATTAGCTTCAAGGAGCCTGAATTCAAAGGAATGAATGGATATGAGATGGGAAAACTGTCGGGTTCTGAAGTTTCATTCACCTTAAAACCAATAGTATACAACCCTAATATCTATGCCTTAAAAGTTAAAAAATCTGTGCTGGATTTAGAAATTGAGGGAAAGAGTTTTGGAAAAATTTTCCTAGAAAAGAAAATTTCAGCAAAAGGAAGAAAAACGTCAGAATTGCAAGTGCCATTGAGGATAGAACTGGAATCAGGCGCCATGTTAAGAGCGATGCCCTTGATGTTAAAAGATTCAGTAAGGGTTGTTTTAAAAGGTGACCTTAAGGGTGGTGTTTTGTTTTTTTCTAAAAAATTTCCCGTTGAGTTTGATAAGAATATTAGTCCTAAAATGTTGAATCCATTTAAAAAGCCATAAATGCTATCAAAAGAGCACCCTAAAAAATTATTTCTTTTAGATGCATACGCGTTAATTTACCGAGCATATTTTGCCTTTGCTAAAAACCCTAGAATAAATAGTAAAGGTCAAAACACCTCTGCCGCCTTTGGATTTACCAATGTGTTGATAGACGTTATTAAAAATGAAAAACCCACGCATTTAGCGGTTGTTTTTGATCCCCCTGGAGGATCAACCCAGCGAATGGAAGAATTTGAAGCCTACAAGGCTCATCGAGAGGAAATGCCTGAGGACATTCGTTCCATGATTTCCCCTATAAAAAAAATTGTAGAAGCGTTTAATGTACCCATTCTCGAAGTTGCCGGATATGAAGCAGACGACGTTATTGGCACTATGGCAAAAATAGCCGATGAAAAAGGGTTTGTTACGTATATGATGACCCCAGACAAAGATTATGGACAATTGGTAACCGACACTTCGTTTATTTATAAACCAGGAAGAGGAGGAAATCCTCCTGAAATAATGGGGGTAAAAGAAGTTTGTGAAAAATTCGAAGTTCAAAATCCACAGCAGGTTATTGATATTTTAGGTCTTTGGGGTGACGCATCCGACAACATTCCCGGAATCCCTGGTATTGGAGAGAAAACAGCCAAGTTGCTTATTGCCAAATACGGCTCTTTAGAAAAGCTTTTAGAAAATACGCATGAATTAAAAGGCAAGCAACAAGAAAATGTTATTGCTTTTGCGGATCAAGGTTTAATTTCTAAACGTTTAGCCACAATTATAACCGATGTAGAGGTGGTTTTTGACGAGGAGGCTCTTGTCATGTGTGAGCCAGACGCCGAAAAAGTAAAAGAAATATTTACGGAACTAGAGTTTAGAAATTTAGCAAGGAGAATTATAGGAGAAGAGATTGTTGTTGTTGCCGACTCCCAGAAGCACATATCTCCCAATATTAACCAACTGGATCTTTTTGGTTCACAAAGTTTAGTGGAGCCTCAAGAACCTTTGGAGACAAAGCAATACAAAACCATTGTTACGGAAAGACCTAGTTATCATTTAATTACTTCACCAGAGGAGCGAAAAGAGCTGATAAACTTGCTTTTACAACAAAACCAAGTGTGTTTTGACACAGAAACCACCGATATTGAAGCCATGCATGCCGACCTAGTAGGTTTTTCCTTTTCGTACAAGTCAAGAGAAGCATTTTATGTCGCCGTGCCCTCAGATTTTGAGGAGGCAAAATCAATCGTTAGAGAATTTGAGCCTTTATTTAATTCTGAAAAGATTGAGAAAATAGCCCATAACATTAAATACGACCTAAAGGTTTTACATCGATACGGCATCAGTGTTGCCGCGCCAACATTTGATACGATGATAGCACATTATCTAATTAATCCCGAAGCAAAACAAGGGATGGATTTTTTAGCAACGTATTATTTGCAGTACCAGCCGATATCAATCGAAACGCTAATCGGCAAAAAAGGAAAAGGGCAAGGAAACATGCGAGATCTGTCTCCAGAGGAAGTTTACCAATATGCTTGTGAAGACGCGGATATTACCTTTCAGCTAAAACAATTGTTTGAACCCGAAATACAAAAGCCACACCTGCACGACTTGTTTTATAACATGGAAATGCCATTGGTTGAGGTTTTGAAAGACATGGAGCAAGAAGGAATTTCAATAGACGTTCCCGCGATGGAGGAATACTCGAAAGAACTAGACGAGACGTTAATAAAATTGGATGAACAAATAAAAGATTTGGCAGGCGTTTCATTTAACATTGATTCTCCCAAACAACTTGGAGAGGTTTTGTTTGATCATCTAAAGATTTCAAATAAAGCGAAGAAAACAAAAACTGGTCAATACGCCACTTCAGAGGATGTGCTTCAAAAATTTGAGCATGACCATGCAATTGTTCCGTTAATTCTTGAATACCGCCAGCTAAGGAAATTGAAAAGCACCTATGTGGACCCGCTACCTGTTTTGTGCGACCCAATTGATGGTAGAATTCACACGAATTTTATGCAAACGGTAACAGCCACTGGACGTTTAAGCTCAAACAACCCAAATCTTCAAAACATTCCCATACGCTCTGCAAAAGGCCGAGAAATTAGAAGAGCATTTGTATCTAGAAGTTCAGAATACAAATTAATGGCTGTTGATTATTCGCAAATTGAATTGCGCATCATTGCAGCGTTAAGCGGGGATAAAAATATGATTACTGCTTTTAGAGAAGGAAAGGACATCCATGCCGCGACGGCAGCCAATGTGTTTAATGTCTCGCTTGATGAGGTTTCGAGGGATCAAAGAAGCGCAGCAAAAGCAGTTAATTTCGGAATAATATACGGGCAATCTGCTTTTGGTTTAGCACAAAACCTAAATATTTCGAGAACAGAGGCAAAAACCATCATCGATGCTTATTTCGAGCAGTTTGGAACAATTAAAAAATACATGGACGACGCCATTTCACAAGCCAGGGAGGTCGGCTATGTAGAAACAATAATGAAACGCAGAAGATATTTGCCAGACATCAATTCTGCCAACGCAGTAGTTAGAGGTTATGCCGAACGAAATGCCATTAACGCACCAATTCAAGGTTCTGCTGCCGATATTATAAAATTGGCAATGGTTGCGGTTCATAAAAAGATGAAAGCTGAAAATGTGAAATCTAAAATGATTTTGCAGGTGCACGACGAATTAGTGTTTGACGTTCATGTTTCAGAGGAGTTACTCATGCAACTATTGGTAAAAGAAGCAATGGAAAAAGCTGTTCAAATGGACGTTCCGATGGAGGTAGAATTGAAGCTAGCGAACAATTGGTTAGAGGCGCATTAAATAATTTAAAATGAGCGACAGGTATATTTCAGACCTCACGTTTGAGAAATCTTCCATCATTCAAAAAGGAGAATATGATAATTGTGTTTTTTTAGCGTGTAACTTTTCTGAACTTGACCTTTCAGACTTCAAGTTTATTGATTGTTTGTTCCAAGAATGCAACCTGAGTTTGGCCTTGCTCAACAAAACAGTATTCAGAGAGGTTAATTTTATAAACTGTAAATTGATAGGTCTTCGATTTGAGGCTTGTCATTCATTCGGCCTTTCTTTTACGTTCGATCAATGTCAATTAACCAACTCTTCTTTTTATCAGTTGAAAATAAAAAACACGGTGTTTAAATACTCGCAACTTAAAGAAGTTGACTTTACCGAATCAGATTTGACTAACGCTTTATTTGAAAGCTGTGATTTAATGATGGCAACCTTTGACCATACAATTCTCGAGATTGCGGATTTTCGTTCTGCTTTTAATTATACAATAGATCCTGAAATCAATAAATTAAAAGGCGCAAAGTTTTCGACTTTGGGGCTATCAGGATTATTAGCAAAATACAACATTGAAATAGAATGAAAATAAGCATTAAAAAACCAATTCTTGCGCTTTTACTTTGTATAATAGTAAAATTTAGCTTGGCTCAAAACGATTCTGTTCCTCAAAAAAACTTACGGCGGATCTATAAAAACCATGTCGGTGTTAGTTTAGGAGGGCCAAGTTTTTTTTCAGCTAATTATGAAAGGTTTTTTAGTCATAATTTCAGCGTTGAGTTTGGCGCTGGATCATTAGTTGCTATTTCTGGAGCCCATATTGCGAGTCGATATTATTTTGGTAATGCAGATAAACCAACAAAAATTTCGCCCTATTTGGGTGTGGCTTTTGGCGCGGTGCTGATAACTGATGGGTTCTCTGGTTATGGAACAGGTTTAGCTTATATTCCGGTGGGTGTGCAATTTCTCAATAAAAGTGGATTCGCATTTTCAGTAGAGGCGGCCTACATGAACCTAGAGGGGGAGAGTTTTCCCATGGGAGCTTTGAGAATTTACTCGGACATAAAATACAAAAAGCCAAAGCAGAATAAAGAAGCGAAAGCACTGCGACTACCCTCTTGGAAAACAGCATATTCATATAGTCCTTACAGCATTGGATTAAATCTTTTTTCTTTAATTAGACCAACCTATTTTTATGAATTGTTCCGAAACTCATATTTTTCCTCTAACCTTAATGTCGATCTTTTTGTCCAAAGGGAACTCAATAAGAACTTTGCCCTTAGGGTTCCTTTTAGAGTGGGATTTCCTTTACCAGAAAAAGTGGTTACGTATAACACAGATAATTATTTTCATTCTGCCCGAAAGACAATTATTGGAGAAATAGGGATTGAGCCTCTTTACTACTTAAACGGGTTAAATAAAATTACTTTACTTGTGGCTCCGACTCTGGGCGTAGGCAGGGGATTAAAAATGGCGGAAGAATTACTAGGGCAAAGTTACCCCCAACCATACAAATATGTTCCTGTCGGGGAATATGTTTATTATAAAATTGGCTGGTTATTAGGCGCTCAGTTTAACCTAACTAAAAGCGTCCAATTTGGATTAGAATTAGGATTGTTTAGGTCAAATCATGAATGGGATGAATTTTATCCTCAATACTACGATTGGGGAAATTCCACGAAATTCTTCTTGACGTATCGATTTGGAGGAAAAAGAAAAAATCATTAGTTTAATTTTTGTTTCCGTTTTTTAGTATTTATTAACCAAGCCAAATTCTTGAATTCACAATACTTAAAGTTTACATGTATATTTGTGTGATTAATAAAAACGCATTAAATGGAATTCTGGATTAAAGCAGCGCAACTTTTTTTATCGCTTGCTATTCTTGTTACACTTCACGAACTTGGTCACTTTATACCTGCGGTCTTGTTTAAAACACGAGTAGAGAAATTCTACCTATTCTTTAACCCATACTTTTCGCTTTTTCGCTTCAAAAAGGTAAACGGAACATGGAAAACATCTTGGTTAAGTAAAAGATCTCCAGAGGAGTGGGAGGAAGACAAAAACACCACAGAATGGGGAATAGGATGGCTTCCATTAGGTGGGTACGTAAAAATTGCCGGAATGATTGACGAATCAATGGATAAGGAGCAATTAGAAAAACCCAAAGAAGATTGGGAATTTCGTTCAAAGAAAACATGGCAACGTCTCATTATCATGATTGGTGGGGTTACTGTAAATCTTATTTTAGGGTTTATTATTTACATGGCTGTGCTATTGGTTTGGGGTTCTGAACAAGTGGACACAACTAAACTTTCCGAAGGGATGAGCGTGCACCCATACATGAACACTTATGGAATTGAGTCGGGAGACAGAATAATTAAAGTTGAAGGAAAAGAGGTCACTAGTATTAATGAGATCAATAAAGAAGTGCTCCTTCGTGATGCTAAAAACCTGACTGTACTGAAAAAATCTGGCGAGGTGAAAGAGGTTTCTCTTCCCGAAGGAATTGACATGGATTTGTTTCATGCCGGTGCCATGCCAATGGTAAGTTTTCGAATGTACGCAGCGGTTGTTGATGAAGTGGTTGCTGATAGTCCAGCAGAAAGCGCCGGATTGACCAAAGGAGATTCTATTTTAAAAGTGAACAACACTACCATAACGTACTTTGATGAATTACAAGCAGAATTATATCGTTACAAGGGAAAACAAGTAACACTGACGGTTCAGCGCGGAAAGGAAACAAGACAGTTTAAATCAGACGTTAAGGAAGACGGAACTTTAGGTTTTAAGATGAAGAACACTCGGGTGGCAAATGAAAAAGCCTACACGATTAAAGACTATTCATTTGGAGAAGGTATTTCACAGGGATTTACGTACGGGGCCAATACCTTGAGCGATTACATGGCTCAATTTAAGTTTATTTTCACTGAAAAAGGGGCATCGTCTGTTGGTGGTTTCGCTTCAATTGGCAATATGTTTCCAGCCTTATGGAATTGGCAGGCATTTTGGCTAAACACCGCGCTCCTTTCCATAATTTTGGCTTTTATGAATATTTTGCCTATTCCTGCATTGGATGGCGGGCATGTTGTTTTTCTTTTGTATGAAATAATAACCGGTAAGGAAGCGCCACAGCGCGTTCTTGAGGTTGCTCAATACATCGGAATAGCACTTCTTCTCGGCCTTATGATATACGCTAATGGAAATGATATTGTTAAGTTCTTTTTTAAATGATTCGCCTAGTATTTTTGTTTTTCACAGTTAATGTTGCATTAGCACAACAAAACTGGATAGGCTCGTGGTATGGTAAATTAGCCATTCAGGGACAAGAGCTGAGGTTGAATTTACACCTTACAAAAGACAAAGACACTTGGAAGGGAACCCTAGACAGTCCGGATCAAGGAGCATTTGGAATTCCTGCTACTGAGGTGGAAATACAAGAAGATAGATTAACATTTGAAGTCAAAAATATAGGGGTTTCTTATACCGGAGTACTCAAAGGAGAGGAAATTCAAGGCAACTTCAAGCAAGGTGGAATGAGTGTGCCTATGGCGCTTTCTCGGAAAGAACCGGCGGTGGAAAAACCAAAACGACCTCAGGAACCAATACCCCCTTTTCCATACAGAGAAGAAGAGGCTGTTTTTAAAAATGGAGAAGCAAAACTTGTTGGAACCCTGACTTTGCCCCAGGGTGAAGGACCATTTGCTGCTGTAGTTCTCGTGAGTGGTTCTGGTCCTCAAGACCGCAATGAGGAAATTTTAGGCCATAAGCCATTTCTAGTGATTGCAGATCATTTAACTCGAAATGGTATAGCGGTTTTACGATACGATGATCGAGGGACAGGTCAGTCTTCAGGGGTTTCTTTTATGGATGCGACATCTAAAGATTTTATGCAAGACGCTTCGGCCGCTGTAGATTATTTACAGGGACACCCACTCATTAATAAAGATCAAATTTCTGTTTGTGGTCATAGCGAAGGTGCTATGTTGGCGGTAATGCTCGGTGCAAAAAGAAGAGATTTAGCTTCAATCGCCTTGCTTGCTGGCCCAGGAATCAAGGGAGATTCGTTATTGCTTTTGCAACAAGTACTCATTGCGAGATCCGAAGGAATGAAGGAGAAAGAAATACAAGAGTTGAACGCCTTCAATAAAAAACTATTTTCAGGAATGCTTGTCGCTAAAGACATGAGCTCGTGCAGAGAATTTGTGGAGGGTGAATTTCGAAAATACGCCAGAAAACTCTCTAAAAAGGAAATCAAAAAATATGGTTCTAAAGAGAAATTCGTTGAAATTTCCACTAATACATTTGTAAATCCTTGGATGTTGTATTTTTTATCTTACGATCCAGCCCTTGACTTAACTCGTGTTACGTGTAAGGTTCTTGCATTAAATGGAGATAAAGATTTACAGGTTCCATCCAAAGAAAATTTATCAGCTATAAAGAGAAACGTATTAAACGTTACAGGCAACAACAAATACGAGGAATTACCGAATTTAAATCACCTTTTTCAGGAAACGAAAACGGGTGCGGTATCCGAATACGGCCAATTGGAACAAACAATTTCTCCTGAGGTTCTAAACATTCTAAGCGAATGGTTCCTGGCCCCATAAAACAATAGTTGTAATAAATTGTTAATCAAATAAAACAAAATGTCTTATTGCTTAGATCTCTTAAACAGAAAAAGACTTACAACAAGAGAAGTAAGAATAGGTAATATGACAATGGGAGCGAATAATCCTATTCGCTTACAATCTATGACCACAACTGATACAATGGATACCGCAGCGTCTGTGGCTCAATCTATTCGTATGATTGAAGCGGGTTGTGAATTGGTGCGATTAACAGCCCCGAGTAAAAACGAAGCAATAAACCTTGGTGTGATAAAAAAGTCTTTGAATGAAAAAGGGTATAATACGCCTCTGGTTGCAGACATTCATTTTACACCCAATGCTGCTGAAATCGCGGCGGGACTTGTAGAAAAAGTTCGTGTGAATCCAGGTAATTATGCTGACAAAAAGAAATTTGAAGAAATAGAATACACCGACGAAAGTTATGAAGCTGAGCTATTGCGCATTGAGGAAAAATTTACGCCACTTGTCCTTTTGTGTAAAAAGCACGGAACCGCTATGCGTATTGGGACGAATCACGGATCTTTGTCTGATAGGATTTTAAGTCGTTATGGTGATACACCGGCAGGGATGGTGGAATCTGCTATGGAATTTATTCGTATCTGTGAAAAATTAGACTTTGACCAGTTGGTGATTTCAATGAAAGCGAGTAACACCATCGTGATGGTACAGGCCTATAGACTTTTGGTAGCCGAAATGTTAAAGAGAGGAGTGGTTTACCCTTTACATCTTGGCGTAACAGAGGCGGGTGACGGGGAAGATGGTAGGATAAAGTCGGCGGTAGGAATTGGGGCTTTGTTGGAAGATGGAATAGGCGATACCATTCGCGTTTCTCTTACAGAAGAACCGGAGTTTGAGATTCCTGTTGCACGAAAATTAGCCGAAAAATGCCAAAACACCGACAATGTTAAAGTTTTAGACGAAGAACACGCGGAATTGCCATATAATCCTTTTGAATACCAAAGAAGCACTTCTTTTGCTGTACATAATATTGGCGAATATCAAGTACCTGTAGTTGTGGGTGATTTATCGTCACGCCAAGAGATAACACCTGCGGGCTTATTTGGCTTGGGTTATGTGTATTCGGTTCCCTTGGACAAGTGGAATGTTCAGGATCTTGCAGCGGATTATGTCTTTGTTGGTGACAACGTAATAAATTTCGAACTACCCGGTACTATAGGAGTTATCACAACATTTGAATTATGGCAAAAGAATTATCAAAATAAACCAGGTTTTTATCCTCTTTTGACGAATGAAAATTTGTCGTATTTAGATAAAAATCAAAAAGGGTTCTTATTGGTAAATGCCGAAGATGAGGTCTTAACAGAATGGAGTCAATATACTCAGTTAGTTTTGGTAGCTCAAACAAATTTTGCAAACAAAACACAGTTATTTCGTCAATTTCGTTTGAATTATGCGAAAAAAGGACTTAAAAATCCTGTTATAATGAGGACGCATTCGAATAATAAAGAAGCTGAAACATTTCAATTATCGGTGTCTGCCGATATGGGTGCGACATTTATTGATGGTTTTGGCGACGGTATTTGGATATCAGCTGAGCAACCCCTACAATTGATCAATTCCACATCTTTTGGGATACTTCAAGCAACTCGAACCCGTATTTCAAAAACAGAATATATTTCGTGCCCTTCGTGTGGAAGAACACTTTTTGATTTACAAGAAACGACTGCTAAAATTCGCGAAAAGACCTCTCATTTAAAAGGGATAAAAATAGGAATAATGGGTTGTATCGTGAATGGTCCCGGAGAAATGGC
>CAZLVX010000002.1:39950-56151 GCA_964562965.1 uncultured Lishizhenia sp. | reverse complement strand
CTCAAAGGATTTAATCGAATCAGTTATTCCATTGGTGTAGAAGGATTCAAAAATCAATTAGAATTGTTTTTAACTACAGAAGTTAAATAATTGATAAAAATACCCAAAGACTTTGTTGTTTTTCGCAGAAAAAACAGACGATTACCTTGGTTAATCCTCGCTAATTTTTTCATGCTATTAGCTTTTTGGGTGCTTCTTTTTGATTTTCAACGTTTTGTTTTTATTCTGGCTAATCCTGATGTATTTGAGAAATTTCCCGATTGGTTAGGTGTTTTTTTCTATTCGCTGCGATTAGATATAGCCACTGCTGCTTTCATGTCAATCCTTCCAATGATACTTTTTTCGATAATATGTATCTTTCCTAAATCCTACCTTAAATGGATTTTTTTTGGTGTCGTGTTATTGGAAGTGTTGATTTCATGTGCCATTCATTCAGGTGAGATAATTGTATATGTTGAATGGAAACATAAACTAACCTCAAAAGTGTTTTTGCACTTGTTCCATGGTGCAGAGGTAGTTCGAACGGCTGATAATTTATCTATAGGTTCGTTTGTAATTTTGCTAATTCTTGAATTTTTCATTGGCTTTATAGTGTTTTGGTATGTATTCATTCAACCAATTCGATTGATGGAGTTCCTCAAAAAAAAATGGGACACTCTTTTAACGATTACTACGAGCATTTGTCTTATCGGTATTTCTTTTCTCTTCGCAAGAGGAGGATGGCAACAAATACCCATTAACATAGATTCTGCCTATTACAGCGAAGACTTCAAACTCAACGACATTAGTATTAATTCCACTTATTTTTTTGCTAATAGTTACTTGCTTTATCTGAAATCGGACTTAGAAGATTTAGTTCCAACTATTGACACGAAAGAAGCAAATGACATTAGCAAAAGTTTGTACAATAAGCATCATCAGGACACAACCTGTGTTTTACTCAGTGATAAACCGAATATTGTTTTAATAATTTTAGAAGGTTGGAGTGCAAATGCCATGGGATGCATGAATCATACAATTGGTGCCACACCTAACTTTGATCGTTTGGTAAAAAATGGACTTTTATTTTCAAATATATATGCTACAAATACAACTTCTGAAATAGGCCACACATCAATTCTAGCAGGTTTTCCGGCTCTACCTGAGACCGCTATTTCCTCTTATCCTGAAAAACATAGAAAGCTCATTACGTTGAATGAATCGCTTAAAAAGGCAGGTTATCACTCTGGATACTTGTTTGGAGGTGATTTATCCTATGGAAATATTGAAGGTTTTATAAAAGAACACCATATGGATGAAGTTTGGGATGAAGATGATTTTCCATCTGGATATGACCACGGCAAGTTGTCATATCACGATGAGGACGTTTATGCTGTATTTCTTTCTCGTATCAATAAAAGTAGTAATCCGTTTTTTAGAGTTGTATTTACAGGAAGTACACACGCTCCGTATGATCATCCCACAACTTCAGTTCAGAATTGGACCGGTAAAGAAGCAGATTATATGAATTCAATGATATACGCAGATCAATGTTTAGACGATTTCATGCGGAAAGCTAAAGAACAATCATGGTACAAAAACACTTTATTTGTAATTGTATCAGACCACAGCCACTCCTGTCCTACACACGAAGTTCCTTATACTGTTGATTTTTTTAAAATCCCTTTATTGTTTTACGGTGAAGTTATAAAAGAAACATACAGAGGAAAGGTCATCGACAAAATTGGATCTCAAGCCGACTTGGCCGCCACCTTACTCACACAATTAAAACTCGGCTCTAAAGATTACCCCTTCAGCAAAAACTTAATGGATCCTAGTTCTCCTGACTTCGCTTTTTTGGCAACTGTGAGAGGGTATGGCTTCACCTCTCCGTTAGGAAAATTTATTTACCATTTCGATGCTAAGAGGTACCATCAACAAACTTTTTCTCCTCAACATTTTCCACAGGCAAAAAAATGGAGTGACGCTTTATTCAAAAGTTACTATGAATTCTTTAAAAATCTAGAATTTCAATAAAATGAAAAAGGTTGTCACGAACGACAACCTTTAATTTTTAAAGTAACATAAATTCTATCCTGAACACATTTCACATCCTTCCGGATTGTCTAATGAACATGCAATGGCAGCTTGTTGTTCTTCGATAGATTGAGCTTCCGGTTTTTCCACCACGGTTTTGTCAACTGTAAACTTGATAGCATCTGTTGCTGCTTTGGTTCTCAAGTAATACATACCTGTTTTTAATCCTTTTTCCCAACCATAGAAATGCATAGAAGTTAGTTTACCAAAGTTGGCATTTTCCATGAATATATTGAGCGATTGACTTTGACAAATGTACGCCCCTCTGTCTGCTGCTTGATCAATGATTGCTTTCTGAGAAATTTCCCAAGCTGTTTTATAAAGCTCTTTCAACCTATTAGGGATTTCGTTAATATTTTGAATAGATCCATTCGCCGCCATGATTTTTTGTCTCATGTCTTTATTCCACAACCCTTCTTTCACCAAATCCTTTAATAGGTGTTTATTTACGATAATAAACTCTCCAGAAAGTACTCTTCTAGTGTAAATATTAGACGTATATGGTTCGAAACATTCGTTATTACCAAGTATTTGTGCAGTTGAGGCAGTTGGCATTGGCGCTAAAAGAAGGGAATTTCTTACTCCGTGAGCTTTAACTTCTTCCTTCAATACATCCCATTCCCATCTAGAGGTTGGTGTTACTCCCCACATATCAAATTGGAAAATTCCTTTTGAAACCGGAGAACCTTCAAATGTAGCATATGCTCCTTGTTCTTTAGCTAGATCTTTAGAGGCTGTCATTGACGCATAGTAGATTGTTTCAAAAACTTCTCTATTCAAAGCTCGCGCTTCAGGCGATTCAAAAGGCATACCGAGCATTATAAACGCGTCTGCCAATCCTTGAACACCTAATCCAATAGGACGATGTCTCAAATTTGAATTTTTAGCCTCTTCTACCGGGTAATAATTTTCGTCAATAATCTTGTTAAGATTGAGGGTTGCCTGATATGTTACCTCGAAAAGTTTATTGTGGTCGAATGTACCTTCTTCCGTCACATACTTAGGTAAGGCTATTGAAGCTAAATTACAAACCGCAATTTCGTCAGGAGCTGTATATTCTATAATTTCCGTACATAAATTTGACGACTTAATTGTACCTAAATTTTGTTGATTAGATTTTGCATTAGCTGCATCTTTATACAACATATAAGGTGTACCTGTTTCAATTTGCGATTCTAAAATTTTAAACCACAAATCTTGTGCTTTGATGGTTTTTCTACCCTTCCCTTCAGCTTCATATTTTAGATACAAAGCTTCAAATGCAGCACTGTGTGAATCCGAAAGGCCTGGACATTCGTGCGGACACATGAGCGTCCATTCACCGTTTTCTTTAACCCGCTTCATGAACAAATCCGGTATCCAAAGAGCATAAAATAAATCTCTCGCTCTTTGTTCCTCTTTTCCATGGTTCTTTTTAAGATCTAGAAAATCAAAAACGTCTGCATGCCATGGCTCAATATAGATTGCGAAAGATCCTTTTCTTTTTCCTCCTCCTTGATCGACATATCTCGCTGTATCATTGAACACGCGCAACATTGGAACGATTCCATTTGATGTGCCATTCGTGCCTTTAATGTACGATCCTGTTGCTCGAATATCATGAATTGAAAGACCAATACCTCCAGCCGATTGTGATATTTGCGCACATGATTTTAGGGTATCATAAATTCCACCAATACTATCTTCTTTCGTTGTTAAAAGAAAACACGAAGACATTTGTGGTTTCGGTGTGCCTGAATTAAATAACGTTGGCGTTGCGTGGGTGAACCAACCCTCAGACATTAGATTGTAGGTTTTTATTGCTGCAGGAATGTCATTTTTATGAATTCCTATGGCAACACGCATCAACATTTGTTGTGGACGTTCCGCAATTTTTCCGTTTAATTTCATCAAATAAGAACGGGTTAGGGTCTTAAATCCGAAATAATCGTATCTGAAATCACGATCGTAAATTATACTTGAATCGAGTGTTTCTTTGTTGGCTTGAATAATTTCGTGCACGTCATCTGCAATCAATGAAGCCCGCTCATTAGTTTTCGGGTCAACATATTGATACATATCTTCCATAACTTCAGAAAACGTCTTCTTGGTCTCTTTGTGTAAATTTGAAACTGCAATTCGAGAAGCTAATAAAGCATAATCAGGGTGATCAATAGTCTTTGCCGCTGCAACCTCTGCCGCCAAATTGTCTAAATCCGTTGTTGAAACACCATCATAAATACCTTCAATAACCTTCATGGCGACTGCTTCTGGAGAGACCAATGGATCTAACCCGTAACACATTTTTACAATTCGCGCAGTTATTTTATCAAATTTTACTGCTTCTTTTCTTCCGTCTCTTTTTACTACGTACATGATGTTAACCTTATTTTCTTTTAACTTAAAATTCTTCGTCCAAACTGAATGTTTGGTTTTCTTTACCTGCCAAGACACCTGCCTTCTGGTATTCGCCAACGCGCTTTTCGAAAAAGTTTGTCTTTCCTTGTATAGAAATCATCTCCATAAAATCAAATGGATTTGTGGCATTGTAGACTTTTTCATTGCCTAGCTCAACCAACAATCGATCCGCCACAAATTCAATGTATTGACTCATTAAATCTGCATTCATTCCTATTAACTTAACAGGTAATGCGTCCGTTACAAATTCTTTTTCGATTTCAACTGCATCTGTGATAATTTGTCTTACTTGCTCTTTGGGCAATCTATTGATAAGGTGTTTTGTATACAATAAACACGCGAAGTCACAATGCAAGCCTTCATCTCTAGAAATTAATTCATTCGAGAATGATAGACCAGGCATCAATCCTCTTTTCTTCAACCAAAATATTGAACAGAACGATCCAGAAAAGAATATTCCTTCAACAGCTGCAAATGCTACCAATCTTTCTGCAAAGGACCCTTTTTCAATCCAACGTAATGCCCAATTTGCTTTTTTCTTTACACAATCCAGCGTATCAATAGCATTGAATAGATAATCCTTTTCTGCACTATCCTTGATGTATGTATCTATTAACAATGAGTATGTTTCGGAATGTATATTTTCCATTGCAATTTGGAAGCCATAGAAGAATTTCGCCTCCGTATATTGCACTTCGGACAAAAAGTTTTCTGCCAAATTCTCATTCACTATGCCATCCGACGCTGCAAAAAAGGCCAAAACGTGCTTCACAAAATGACGCTCGTCATCGTTCAGTTTATTCTCCCAATCTATTAGGTCTGGTGATAAATCAATTTCTTCAGCAGTCCAAAAACTAGCTTCTGCTTTTTTGTAAAAACTCCAAATATCATCGTGCTGTATTGGGAATAATACAAATCGATTTTTGTTTTCAATTAATATTGGTTCATTTACCTGTGACATAATTGTCTAGTTTAGTTAGTTTTTTTACTCCTAAATTTGTTTGTTTCCCTCTGTAAATTGAGCGATTTTTCGCCGTCGTTTCCGTTTCGTTGGGCTTACAAAATTTGTCATAATTCTCGTTCCAATAAATTAAAGAAATTAACATTTATTTTAGGTTTTCAACACATTAAAACGCAATCCTTTCGTGGGTAAAACTTTCAGCGATTTTCAACAATCGTATAAAGATATCCACACTAATTTTTTGGCTGTATTGAAAACTATTTTGAAAATAATTAATTCAATTAGCAGTAAAATTTTGTATAGAAATGCAGAGTTAAAAGTATACCCAATTTTCATTTTAAAAAATACCTAGGCACCTCGGGTTTTTAACATATATTTGTTCAAAGCATAAGAATTGCTTTACAGGTCAATAAATGATACAAAAATTAATTTCTTCAGCCTACCTTGATGCGCTCAATCATGTCATTTATCCCAACATGTGTGCACATTGTCATACTGAAATTGGTAGGTTTGAATCCTATTTGTGTCATGCGTGTTGGGAAGCGACTCTTCCTACCTATTTTGAGCACTACAAAGAGACAACCGCACTCGATCAATTGTTTTTTGGACGAACCAAATTACACAGTACCTATGCGTTATTTCATTTTGAAACTGAAAATCCAATTCAATCGTTACTGCATGTGCTTAAATACAACCACAGAGAAAAAGTAGGACATTACCTAGGGCAGGAACTTGGAAAAAAACTAAAACTAAAAGGATTTACCCAACCAGTGGACGCGATTGTTCCTGTTCCTATTCATCCCAAGAAAGAATTTCAACGCGGTTATAATCAATGTGATTCTATTTGTAGAGGCATCGCACAAGCTCTAAAAACTAGAATAGATAAAACACTTTTGAGAAAAACATACAATTCTACAAGTCAGACCCGTAAGTCAAAATGGGAGCGCTGGGAAAATTCGATAGATAATTTTTCTATCATGGAGAATCGAATGGAATATCAACACATACTGCTAGTGGATGACGTGATCACCACAGGTGCTACACTCGAATCGATAATAAATAAACTCAACAGGCACTACCCTGAATTAAAAATAAGTGTGGCTAGTGTAGCTTTTGCAGGAAAATGAAAAAAAATATTCTTATAATTGGAGCAGGACTTGCAGGTTTATCTTTAGCATACCACCTCAAGAAAAAAGGTCATTCGGTATTGCTTTTGGACAAAGGAGAAAATTTTTCCTCTACGATTGCCGCAGGAATGGTTAACCCAATGGTGTTTCGAAGGATGAATAAATCGTGGCGCCTTGATGAATTTATGCCAACAGCAATTGAATTTTATAAGGAAATTGAGTTGCAGCTAAATGTCAAATTTTATCACCCAATCTCCATATACAGGTGCTTCTCTTCGCTGCAAGAAAAAACTTGGTGGAATGAAAAATCGGCTAAACCTGAATATAGTAATTACCTAGGAGAAACGCTATCAGAAAATCAGTTGACTGAAGAAATTAAAAGTGAATTTGGTACGGGAATCGTTAAACAGGCATTTTGGATTAATGCGGCATTATTTGTACAAGCACTTCAGTATTATTTCTCGTCAAATAAGGAGTTGATTTATCAAGACTTTGACATAGAAAAATTTGACCCTGTACACAAGGTTTATAATAACAAATCCTTCGACGATGTCGTTTTTTGTGTGGGATATGCACAGAATAAACTTCCTTTTTTTGAACACGTTCCAATTCAACAAACCAAAGGTCAACTTATTACGATTAAAACGAATGGGTTCTCCAATGATTATTCCTTGAATAGAAAATGTTTCGTAATTCCTGTTGGTGAGAATATTTTTAAGGTGGGAGCAACCTACGAATGGCATAACGATACTAAACATTGCACCTCGGAGGGATTGATTGAAATAAAAGAAAAGTTAGCACACTTATATACTGGTAGTTATGACCTAGTAAAACAAGAAGCCGGAATACGTCCAACGGTAAGTGATCGACGACCTGTTTTAGGAAAATCTCCTGTGTATAATCACATCTATGTATTCAATGGGTTGGGAACAAAAGGCTATATGATGGCTCCACTTCTTGCCAACGAAATGGCTGATTTAATACTTGAGGGAAAAGAACCTCCGTTGGAATATAATTCGTTGCGTTTTTCCTCTATCTGAGAGGTCAAAAGAATTTGTCAATTCCGTATATTTGTAATCTCTTATGAATCATATTCGAAATTTTTGCATCATCGCACACATCGACCATGGGAAAAGTACCCTTGCAGATCGACTTCTACAAACCACTGGCACAATTTCAGATCGTGAGATGCAAGCGCAAGCCCTAGATGATATGGATTTGGAACGAGAGCGTGGAATTACTATTAAAAGTCACGCCATTCAAATGAACTATAAATTCGAAGGACAAGAATACATCCTGAACCTAATAGACACCCCAGGACACGTAGATTTTTCATACGAAGTTTCGCGTTCTATTGCTGCATGTGAAGGAGCTCTTTTAATCGTTGATGCCTCCCAAGGCATTGAAGCACAAACAATTTCAAATCTATACTTAGCTTTAGAACACGACCTTGAAATAATTCCTATTCTCAATAAAATGGACTTGCCA
Source organism: uncultured Lishizhenia sp. (assembly GCA_964562965.1). Lineage (GTDB taxonomy): Bacteria > Bacteroidota > Bacteroidia > Flavobacteriales_D > Crocinitomicaceae > UBA952. The sequence goes on along the minus strand of CAZLVX010000002.1, from coordinate 48,102 downwards.
GGTGCAATGCCTGAAGAAGTCTCGGATCAAATAATAGATTTAATTGGCTGTGACATTGAAGATATTATTCCTGCATCCGGAAAAACAGGTTTAGGTGTAGATAAAATTTTAGAAGCTGTAATTAAGCGTATCCCTGCTCCAAAAGGAAATGAAAACGCTCCACTTCAAGCCATGATTTTTGATTCTGTATTTAATCCCTTTCGCGGAATTATTGCATATTTCAGAATAAGAAACGGCGTTTTAAGAAAAGGAGATAAAGTTCGGTTTTTCAATACAGGTAGAGACTACAATGCGGATGAAATCGGAATATTAAAAATGGATTTATCCCCAAAAAATACGGTCGGAACGGGTGACGTTGGATACATTATTTCTGGCATCAAACAAGCTAAAGAAGTTAAGGTTGGAGATACCATAACGCTAACAGAAAATCCGTGCGATACTGCGATAAAAGGATTTGAAGATGTAAAACCTATGGTTTTTGCAGGAATATATCCCGTAGATACTGAAGATTATGAGGAATTGCGTTACTCAATGGAAAAATTACAATTGAATGATTCATCTCTAGTTTTTGAACCTGAATCATCTGCTGCCTTAGGTTTCGGTTTTCGATGTGGTTTCCTAGGAATGTTGCACATGGAGATCATTCAAGAACGCTTGGAGCGCGAGTTTAATATGACGGTAATTACCACTGTTCCCAACGTATCGTACAAAGCTTACATGAAAAAAGATCCCGATAAGCTTTTAATTGTAAATAATCCATCTGAATTGCCTGACCCATCAGGAATGGATCGGATTGAAGAGCCTTACATCAAAGCACAGGTGATTACTAAAAGTGAATATGTGGGTGCTATCATGACACTTTGTATAGAAAAACGTGGTGAATTAAGGAATCAGGTGTATTTGACACAAGACCGTGTGGAAATTACATTCGAAATGCCACTAGCTGAAATCGTATTCGATTTTTATGATCGATTGAAATCGGTTTCAAGGGGTTATGCATCATTCGATTATCACCCAATCGGCTACAAGGAATCAGATTTGGTAAAAATGGACTTGCTTCTAAATAGTGAGCAAGTTGACGCTTTATCTGCACTTGTTCACCGGAGTAACGCATTTGATCTAGGTAAGAAAATTTGCATTAAACTTCGTGAACTAATTCCGCGTCAACAATTTGAAATTCCTATTCAGGCTGCTATTGGAGCAAAAGTAATTGCACGAGAAACCATTAAAGCGCTGCGCAAAGATGTTACGGCTAAATGTTACGGTGGAGATATTTCTCGAAAAAGAAAATTATTAGAAAAACAAAAAGAAGGTAAAAAACGTATGCGCCAAGTTGGCCGTGTAGAGGTACCCCAAGAAGCCTTTTTAGCAGTATTAAAACTTAACGACTAAATCGAATATTATGAATACTTTTTTAACAAGCATGCATTCAGGATTAAGATGGATTGTTCTTCTTCTTTTAATCTATTCTATTATAAACTCAATCATTAGAAGAAATACTTACGAAAAGAAAGATCGACTTTTGTATATGTTCACCATGGTTAGTATGCACATTCAATTACTCATTGGTTTGGTACTTTACTTTTTCATTTCTGGCAAAGTACAATTTATCGAAGGTTGGATGAAAGTGAAACTCTACCGATTTTATGGCATGGAACACCTTGTAGGTATGATCTTGGCAATTGCCTTGGTAACTATCGGACATATTGCATCTAAGAAACAAACCGAGTCCAGTGCCAAACACAAACGTATCCTCATTTGGTATACAATCGGATTACTATTGATTTTAGCCTTTATTCCATGGCCTTTTCGAGCAGGACTTCTTGGTCAATGGTTTTAAGATGCGATTCTTATTATTTTTATTGTTGACCATCCCTGTCCTATTTTCTTCATGTGAACAAAGCATAGAAGAAATAGAAAAACTTCCTGAAACGGAACGTGGTAAAGCGTTATATGACGCTAAATGTGCAAGCTGTCATGGTGAGGATGGTACGCTCGGAAGCTCAGGAGCGAAGGATTTGAGTCAATCAACGCTTACAGATGTTGAAATTAAGAATAGTATTCTTAATGGAAATGAAAAAGGAATGCCGCCGTTCAAGGATCAATTAGGAGCAGAGGAAAACCTAAAACTCTTAGTTGCATACGTTAAATCCCTTCGAAAGTAATGCAAGGACATGTGACGGTTGATGCTGTTGAAGAATCGTGCGTTTTAGTAGGTGTCATAACCTCTGAAATAAACGAAGAAATAGCCAAAGAACACCTTGATGAACTTGAGTTTCTTGCCGAAACCGCTGGTGCAATTAGTGTTGCAAAGTTTCTACAAAAACTACCTTATCCGAACCCTCGCACCTATGTCGGCACGGGAAAAATAGAAGAGATTCGACACTACATTAAAGCTGAAAATATTGAAATGGTAATCTTTGACGATGAACTTTCTCCCTCTCAGCTTCGAAATATAGAACGAGAATTGGAGTGTAAAGTGTTGGATCGCACCATACTAATCCTGGATATTTTTGCTAGTAGGGCAAGAACCTATCATGCAAAAACACAAGTTGAATTGGCGCAATTACAGTATATGTTGCCGCGACTTACGAGAATGTGGACGCACCTCGAACGACAAAAAGGAGGAATTGGTTTGAGAGGTCCAGGAGAATCTCAGATTGAAACCGATAGGCGAATAATTCAACAACGTATTTCCTTGATGAAGGAACGCTTGAAAGAAATTGATAAGCAAATGACCGTGCAGCGAAGTAATCGCGGTCAATTGGTGCGCGTTGCATTGGTTGGGTACACAAATGTTGGAAAGAGTACCTTGATGAATCTACTTTCAAAATCTGATGTTTTTGCTGAAAATAAATTATTTGCAACTTTAGACACTACCGTTCGGAAAGTTGTGATTGATAACTTGCCGCTTTTACTTACAGACACCGTTGGGTTTATTCGAAAACTTCCTCAACAGTTGATGGAGTCCTTTAAATCAACACTTGATGAAGTTCGGGAAGCAGATCTTTTGGTGCATGTATTGGATATTGCACATCCCAACTTCGAAGACCATTATGCGGTAGTCACGGAGACCTTAAACGAAATCGACAAAACGGAAAAGCCGACCATCATCGTCTTTAATAAAATTGATATTTATCAGCCAATTGAACCATTAAACGAATCAGAAGAGGACTTAACTTCGCTGGATTCCTTAAAAAAATCTTGGATGGCTCGAATGAATAACAAAACACGTTGTGTTTTTATTTCCGCTGAAAATAAGGAAAACATTGATGAACTAAAGCAAGTGGTATACGAAGAAGTAAAGGAAATTTTTAAAATTCGTTACCCGTACAACAATTTTCTTTATTGATGCTTTTCCTTCTCTTTGATAATTTGTTTTTTTAACGCATCAACTGCCTCATCTGCCGCTTCCTCAAAAGATTTGCATTGTCTCTTTGCAAACAATTCCTTTCCCGGAACAAGCAATTTTATTTCTGTGATTTTATTTTCTTTTTCCTTATCCTTATCCAATCGTAAATAAACTTCAGCCGAAATTACATGTTGATTGAAGAGTTCTAATTTATTCAGTTTGTCGTGAATGAAATCCAATAATTTTTGATCTGCTTTGAAATGAATAGAATGAATTTGTGTTTCCATGAGAAGTTATTTGTGGCCACGTGGATGGGCCTGTGAATAAATCTGCGTTAATTGTGCAAACGAATTATGGGTATAGACCTGTGTGGCGGAAAGGTTTGCATGTCCTAATAAATCTTTCAAAGTCTCTAAACCAGACCCTCTGTTCAACATATGAGTAGCAAACGTATGACGCAACACGTGCGGACTTTTTTTATCCAAACTCGTTACAATACTAAGATAATAATTTATTTTTCTGTAAACAAAAGCGGGATACATTTTATTACCGTTCTTTAACACTAATAAAGATGGAGTGTCGCCTAATAACCTTCTCTTTTTAGCAATAAAAACTTGAATACTAGAAAATAAGTTAGAGGCAATAGGAATTAATCGCTCTTTGTTTCTTTTTCCCAGAACCTTTATTCTTCCGTCTACAACATCTACATCTTTTAAATGAATCAATTCGCTTAAACGTATTCCGGTTTGATAAAACAATTCGAACATTAATTCATCGCGTTTTCCTTCAAAATCTTCTCCAAAAACTCCCTGAATGCGCTCATGTTTTAGTTCGCTTTCTTTGGCAAATACAGGCAAGCGTTTTTCGTTTTTTGGTCCTTGAATTTTCTGAATAGGATTTGTATCCATTAAACCTTCTTTTCTCAACCATTTATAGAAGGTTCTTAAGCAGGCCAACTTTCGATTAACGGATTTATTTGTTATTCCGTTTTCTATTAAGCTCACTATCCAAGATCGGACATGTAGGTGTTTTACCGAAATTAACTCGAGTTGATTCTCTTCTAGAAATCCCTCAAATTGCATTAAATCTTGTGCATAAGCAAGCGTCGTATGATCTGAATATCGTTTCTCAAAGGTTAAATAATGAAGGAATTTTTCGCGCATAAAAAAAGGAGCCTAGGCTCCTTTAAACGTATCTTATTCAACAAGGTTACTATATCTGTTGAGATTGCATTCTTTGTTTGTAAGCTGCTTTGATTACTTCTTGACGACGAACCACAGACGGCTTTTCAAATTCCTTTCTGTTTCTTAATTCTTTCATCACGTTCGTTTTTTCGTACTTCTTTTTGTACTTTTTCAACGCTTTTTCGATGTTTTCGCCTTCTTTAATCGGAATAATCAACATATAAATTATAATTTAAATTTTACTTGGGGGCACAAAGATACAATATAATACTTAATTCACAAGAGTTACTTCAAAATTTCTCTTGAGATAACTAATTTTTGAATTTCAGAAGTTCCTTCACCGATAGTCATCAATTTTGCATCTCTTAAAAATTTCTCAGCTGGATATTCTTTTGTGTAACCGTATCCACCCATTATTTGCACCGCCTCATTACCACATTTTACTGCCACTTCAGAAGCGTAGTACTTTGCAAAAGCTCCAGCCTTCGTAACCGGTAACTTATTATTTTTCAAATAAGCTGCTTGCATAGTGAGTAATTCTGCTGCTTCTACCTCCGTTGCCATATCAGCTAATTTGAATCCTATAGCTTGAAAATGGGCTATTGGCTGACCAAATTGTTCTCTTTCTTTCGCGTATTTTACAGATGCTTCATATGCGCCTCTTGCCACGCCACAGCTTAAACTAGCGATAGAGATTCGTCCCCCATCCAAAATCTGCATTGCTTGACGAAAACCCATACCTACTTGTCCAATTACATTTTCTTCGGGTACCCGCACATTATCGAAAATAAGTTCGGCTGTTTCACTAGCCCTTACCCCTAATTTTTCTTTAATCTTAACGGCCGAAAATCCAGGTGTTCCTTTTTCAATAATAAAAGCAGTTATTCCGTTTGAATCTAACAAATCACCTGTTCTTACTAATACGACAGAGACATCGCCTGACAATCCATGTGTAATCCAATTTTTAGCTCCGTTAATTACCCATTCGTTTCCTTCCTTAACTGCTGTAGTCTTCATTCGCATGGCATCCGAACCAGTATTTGGTTCTGTTAGGCCCCATGCTCCAATCCATTCTCCGGAAGCTAATTTTGGTAAGTATTTTCTTTTTTGAGCCTCATTTCCGTGGTAATAAATATGACCCGTACAAAGAGAATTGTGCGCAGCTACACTCAAGCCAACTCCTCCACATACTCTTCCCAATTCCATCAACGCAGTCGCATATTCAAAATACGAAAACCCTGAACCACCATATTCTTCTGGGATAAAGATTCCTAACAATCCCAAATCTCCCATTTTTTTCATGGTTTCTACAGGAAAAAATTCTTCATCGTCCCATTTTTTCATATTCGGACGGATTTCTTTTTCCGCAAAATCTCGCACCATCTGTGCGATCATTAATTGGTTTTCGTTAAGCTCAAAATTCATGTTGATTGGTTTTTAAAAGCGCGCTAAATTAACAATATTAGGTGAAAGCTTGTTTAATTTTTCCTCTCCATTTAAGAAACTTAATCCAACTAGAAAGTTGAAACCAACCAATTCGCCTCCACAACGTTTAATTAAATTGGCTGCGGCTTCCGCAGAACCTCCTGTTGCGAGTAAGTCGTCATGGATCAAAATACGTTGACCAGGTTTCACAGCATCTTCGTGTAATTCTATTGTTGAGAATCCATACTCCAACTCGTAAGAAAAACTAATTTTTTTATACGGTAATTTACCTTCTTTACGAATTAAAATAAAAGGAACACCGAGTCGCATGGCCAGAGGATATCCAAATAAAAAACCTCTACTTTCGATTCCAGCCACACCTTCAATATGCTGATCTTTATATAATTCAACTAAATGATTCAATACTTCATTAGAGACCTCAGGATCTAACATTAAGGTTGAAATGTCCTTGAAAAGTATTCCAGGTTTTGGGAAATCTGGAACGTCTCGAATTATTGTTTTTAATTTTTCTTCAATGCTCATATTACAAAGTTACGTAAGGAAGTATTTTCTTGTATGTTTTTTCATCTATTAAAACAGATTCTTTAAGCTGCTCTAAAGAAGTGAATTTTACTTTTTGCTGACGAATTTTAACAATTGAGTTGGCCTGATTCCAATTTAGATAAGGATGCGCATTTAATTCTTCTGTTGTGGCACTATTAATATTTATTTTTCGAATCATGGATGGGTCTAGCTTTAGGAATTTTCCAATCGTTTCAATGAGCTCCGGGGGAAATTTATATACCTCAACTAATTGTTCCAATTGATTAAATCCTCCTAATTGCGTTCGAAAATTCACAATTTTTGAAGCTAAATAAGGACCAATTCCTCTAAGCTTTTCTAAGTCTTCTGCAGTTGCGGTATTTAATTCTAGAAGAATGATTTCGTTCTTGGTGATTTCTTTTTCTGTCTTCTCATAGACTTTTGGCAAGGTATAAATAACAGAATCTTTAATAAGCGAAAAAAGTTGATCCGGAATCACAAAAATTTGTTTCAATTGTTCTTCGTTTTTAATTCCTCGCGATGCAAATTTCACCACAACATTTGCTTGTTTCTCTGATAAGCCTAAATTCATCCACTGAGCAGCAGAATAGGTAGCCGGATCAAATTTTTCGGGTGGAACCTTAAATTTCGAACTTTTACTTTTTGATTCTTTTGATTTTCTCTCTACTCTGTTTTTGTGTGTTTCATGAAAATATGTGATCTCCTCCGTTGTTAAGATAGCATCGTCACTTTGGTTCATAAATAATACAACTCGAGGTGCATAAACTAAGGCCAAACAGCACAAAACAAACACATACACCCCTCGTCTGGAACGTCTAGAAATGTAGAGTGGATTCTCGTTTTTATTGGACGATTTCGTCGTCATTCCCTGAATAAGAATCGGGTTCCTCGTGTTTTTTCGTAAATAGAATTTTGAAAAAGAAATAAGCAGTTATTAGCGTTACTGTTATTTCTGTAACAAGCATCATTGTAAGTCCGTCTGTACTCATGTTGTTGTTATTTTTGATTTTTTACTTGCAATATATACCAAATAAGCAATTCCCAACCACAGCGCAAGGAGGAACAAACGACTAATATTTTTGTACAGCATTGTTTTCTCTTCGTCCTCAATTTTACTGTTTCGATAAGCTACATCCGTTCTTATTTTTTGTAATTCTCTTTCTTTTTTAATGAGCAAGTACGTTGGAATCGTAATGTTCTTATTCGCAACCAACTGCTCGTCTGTCACAACATTTGGAGAAAGAAAGCTTGGATCATAATCTTTTTTACCACTTAAAAGCTTTTTCTGTTCTTTTGATTTTTCCCTCATGGCTTCCTCATTTTGGTAAAATTCAATTTTTGCTTTAGATCCTTCGTGATTTAGTGTGTCCACAATGTCAGGAATACTATTTATAAATACCCAACCTAAAAGAAGTGGTGTAACATACTGAATAATATATTTGAACACAACCGGAACTTTAATGTCTGCCCCTAAATTAATTTCTTTCCATCCTTTATCCATCCCAAAAATCCAAGCAAAAAGAATAATTTCCACAAAGGCGAATACTACTAAAGAAACTGTTCCCGCCCAGTAATCGTATTCATCAAATACACCGTTATTGAAAAACAAGACGGTTGGTAAACCAAG
>CAZLVX010000002.1:38746-39850 GCA_964562965.1 uncultured Lishizhenia sp. | reverse complement strand
GCAGAACCTAATACAATTTCCACAAAACCATTCATCCACCCCGCACTCATTGCATTCAATGCAATATCATCTTTGCTTTTTACATAAGAAGCATAACATTGGATGGATCCCATTCCAATTGACAGCGTGAAAAAGATTTGTCCTGCAGCTGCCAACCACACTTTTGAATCCCAAATAGTCGAGTAATCTGGCGTCCAAAGGTAGTCAAGACCAACCGTTCCATCAAACAATGCACCGTTATCTCCAGCATGAATTGTTATGGCCTTGTAAGCCAAAAATGCTCCAAAAAGTAACAAAAGTGGCATGCCTATTTTTGCTGCTTTTTCAACACCACCGCTCAATCCTCGTGATAAAATCCACGTATTGAGTAAGAGGCAAATTGCCCAAAAAATAATCGGTTCTGCCGAACTCAGTGAAACATAATTTCCGAAAAAACCGGCTACTTCTCCTTGTGTTTTTCCGCCAAAAGTGTCTGCAATGGAATGCCAAACGTAAGAGAGAGTCCAGGATTCTAAGTAGCAATAATACGCTGCAACGGCTAAGTTTGTGAAGATTCCAAAAACTCCAATATATTTCCATAACGCCCGTTTATCCATTGAATCTAAAATAAATGGCGTTGAGTGATGCCCTTTATTTCCTCCAAATCTTCCAATAGACCATTCCACAAATAACAAAGGAATACCCATTAAAAGAAAACAAACCAAGTATGGAATAATAAAGGCTCCTCCTCCGTTTTCGATTGCTTGAACTGGAAATCTAAGAAAGTTTCCAAGGCCAACTGCATTTCCTGCCATCGCCAAGACTAAACCTACTCTGGAACCCCATCCTGATGCTTCTGTTTTCGACATAACTCTTTTTAAGTGAGCTACGAATATACAATTTTTAAATGAAAGGTAAGGTTTCTTCCAAAGTCATTGGGTCATATCCCAGTTCTTTCTTTGATTTGGTCAAATCAAAACCTGTCCTCGGAGGGCGCTTTGCTGGTTGATTCAAGGTGCTGCTGTCGGTTCGAACTAACGAATTCGTAGAAAGAGAAAAGTGGCGAGCTACACGCTCAACAATTTCATAAATAGACATGGTTTCAGGACCTGAGATATGGAAAAT
>CAZLVX010000002.1:29476-38646 GCA_964562965.1 uncultured Lishizhenia sp. | reverse complement strand
TTTCTGCATTAACTTTTGAATGAGCGTAATGACTCAAGGGACCGGGAGTATCTTCTTCATTATAATTTCCTTTTAGACCATCGAAAATAAAATCGGTCGATAACAATTGAAAATGTGCTTTATGCCCTATCGATGCATCAACTAAAAATTGAGTTGCTTGAACATTTACCAAATAACACAAATCCGGATCTAGTTCGCATGCATCCACATTAGTAATTGCTGCGGTATGTATCACATGTGTTGGTTTATAGCTATCAAAAAGATCGGTTATTTCTGATTGAACGGAAATATCCAGTGAATAATATTTTTCTATTGGACAGTCCGGATTCCTGTTCTCTCCTTTTGAAGTCGCTAAAAAATCAATGCCCTTTTTATGTAAGTAGGCTACTAACTTTTGGCCAAGAAGTCCATTTGAACCTGTAATAAGGATTTTCATAATTCCCAAATTGAATTTTTTCGTTTTCGTTGGAACCTGAAGTAATGTTTATGTTCTAATAGCCAAGCCATAGAAAGGTACAATAATACAGGTGAGCCCAAGCCAATGAACGAAAAATAAATAAACCCAATTCTAACCTTGGCCGTTTGTATTCCAAGTTTTCGTGCCAGCCATTCGCAAACGCCAAATGATTGCATTTCAAAGAAAAAAACAATTTTATTTAGAAACCTCTTCACGATAATAGTTCTTTGCCAACAGGGCAGGTCAAACATTTTTTACGAATACAAAGTTGGGAATAAATTTCCAAAATGGCCTGTGTTTCAAGCGCATTATTTGTTTGTATTCCCAGTTTAAACCATTTTGTAAGTATTTCATTTTTTTCTTTTGGAAAGGACTTTAACAACGTAATAATTTGCTCATTCGCCATTAATTTTGACCTCCAGAAAAATGGAAGCCAAATATTGATTAACAAAAAGTAACCAATAGATTTATATTTTTCAAACCAAGTTGAATACATAAAATTATTTAGTAACTGGCCTACTGTTCGTAAAGGAGAAATCAAAAAAAAAGAAGTTGGAAATTGAATTACAAATAAGTGAAGTGCTTCATATACTTTTTGAATTCGAGCGTTTGAATAAGAACTTTTAGTTACCGTTAAATTTAACAATCTAGGCTGATTTTTTCGCATAAATTCCCAAATAGAAACTTCGGAATATATCCAATAATCTGCAATAAAACGAAATAAAGGCTCATTTGTATTTTTCCCAAATCCTGCTATTGACTCTTTTTTGAGGTCGAATGATAGCAGTTTTTTCGATTTTCGAATCATCCTTTCGATAACAAGATCTTCGTAGCTAAATTGATACGTAAATAAGGATTCATTTATTTGGTTTCCACATAAAATTACAGATTTGACTTTCCGATTCTTTGAATGGTAATTATTAAATAATATGATGTCATCGCTCAAGACAATTGTGGGAAAGGAAAATACGTCATCTTTAATATCGTGTTCTCTTACCACATGTAAGATTACATTTTCATAGTGCACATCCAAGTGATGATTATGTTTAAACCAATCTGAACTTTTTTGATGAATTTCTATGTGCCCGTACCACATAATATTATTTACGCGAATAGATCCAAATTTAAAATCAGGTCCATTTTCAATCGTATTATGTTCTCCCCAAGACACGATTTCAATCGATTGTTTAGTGGTAGACTTGAATACGTTTGTTTTAACTAACTTATTCGACCAAATATAATGCAAATACTCCTCTGACTCCCTCACTAATTAAAGATACAAAAAAAGGCGCTTTCGCGCCTTAATTTATCTTGGTAATGGGTTCGTAAATTTCCTAAAGCTGGGATCAACCTGAATTTTGTAGGAAGGATATTCCACTGGATTCTCAGTTCCCGGTTGTGTTATAACTTTTACAGTAGTTCTACGATTAATTTGATGTAATCGCTCAAACTCCTTTTTATTGGACTCCTTAAACTGATTAATGTAGGCCTCGTCTAATTTCTGTTGTTTGCCATTAATCGTAATAACAGCCGGCTCACTTTCACCTTTTCCGATTGGCTTAATTCTATCCGGAGCTATTCCTGCTTTGTCAACAAGGTACGTGTAAACTGCATTTGCACGATTCTGAGACAGAGCGTTGTTGTGAATTTCTGTATCACGCGCATCCGTATGAGAGAACAATTCGATACAAATGGTTGGATTTTGCTTTAATAAGTTCACTAAGAATTGAAGTGAATCGTATGACCTACAAGTCGCATCGTCAATAAACGACCATTGATCAAGAGGATACCTAACTTCAGGTGTTCGGATTTCGATTGGAATTAATGGGATTTCCAAATAGAAATTTGGTCCTTCATCCTCGTTAATTGTTGAAACCTTAGATAAAATTGCAGGGGTAATATATCGTGCTTTAGACGCTTTGATGGTATATTCTTTACCTCCTACGATGTAGCGTTTTTTATCCTTCTTTACTTCCCATTTCTCGGTTCTTCCTGATTTATCTGTTAATCCGTCCCACTTCTCACCGTCGTTAACCGTAACATCTACCTTCGCGCCTTCAATTTTCTTGGACTTGTCTCCAAGTTCATAAACCATAACTCGTAAGGAATATTCAAGTGGTTGAATATCAAATTTCCAGATATCAGGAGTAAATTCTGCAGATTTGCGCTCTGATGTGAAGAAACCGTATTTTTCCTTGAACTTATATAAAGTATCGTCTTTTCTTGTCGTATAATCCACCACCGTAATAGCATAATCATTTGCCTCAGAATTGAAAGGGTGACCTAAATTTTTTCTTTCACTCCATACAAACTCTTTTCCTTTGCGAATCACTTTAAACATGTCTAAACCACCAATTCCTTTGTGACCGTCACTTGCAAAATAAAGAACGCCAGATTTCTCGTTAAACGTAGGGAACAACTCATTTCCAAACGTATTAATTTCTGGTCCTAAATTTTTAGGAACAGAATCCCAAGTTTTATTCTTCTTGTCAAACTGAACATACCACAAATCTCTACCTCCATAGCTTTTAACACCATTGCTTTCTTTCATGTCAGAAGCAAAAACTAAAAACTCATCGTTTACCAAACATGGATGACCAACAGAGATACTGTCGTCTGTTTTAAGGACAATTTTTACTGGTTCTTCGAATTCAACTTCCATGTCATCTGGCTTACCGCTAACCGTTGCCATCCATATGTCACAACCTAGGTTTTGCTTTTTTGCATTTGGACATCTTGTAAAATAGATGAATTTCTTTTTAGAATCAAAGCATGCAGCACCTTCGTTTTGAGTGGTATTAATTACTCCTTTTGCATCAATGTTTTTAACTGCCGTTGGATCTCCCTTTTCGTCGTATTTCACCATGTAAAGATCCGTATACTTTTCACCTGTAATTGGGTCTCTGTCAGATCCCACACTTTCTTCTCTGCTTGAACTAAAATATACAACAGCACCTTTCGAACTTGCGATGCTTAAAGGCGCCATGTCAAATTGTTTTGAATTTATTTTTGCTTGATTTTCAATTTGATAGCGAGACTCGAATTGATCAAAATCTTCGTACTCTTTGCAGGCTGCAATTGCTTGTTCAACTTGAGCTAACATTGATTTTGATGCCAAAGGTTTATAAGACTCATAAGATTTCAAAGCTCCCTTAAAATCTTTTGCCATACGCTGCATTTCGCCTTTATAGAAGTAAACTTCCGCCTTGTATTGAAAATATTTAAGCTCTATGGATTTCGAATACCATTCACTTGCTTTTGCAAATCGCTCAGTTAACCTGTAACATTCGGCAACCATATAGGCCATCTCACCTCTATCTTTAATTGGGGCTTTGGCTCCCATCTTGGTATATGCTTTTTCAGTTTTTGTAGCGGCTTCAAAATATCGACCGGCATTAAAAGATCTTTTTGCGTCAACAATGTACTTTGGGTCCTGTTTGCCTTGGGCATTTAAATTGACGGAAACTATTGAAAGAAAAACAATGAAGAGTATGTGCTTCATAATTAAGTATTTTGGGTCTTATTTAACAATGGAAACAAAGGTAATACTTTTTTAAAAATTTACGCAATATTTTCTCCACCTTTCGAGTATCCTAGAAAAACCTAATGGCAGTGGCGCTTCCAAGTAGATTTGTTTCGAATTTAAAGGATGCTTAAAGCCCAATGAAAAAGCATGCAAGGCTTGACCGGGAATTAGTTCAAAATTATTTTCAATAAATTGTTTATAGGCATGAGATGTTGTTCCTTTTAATATTCTGTCGCCCCCATATTCTTTATCGTTGAACAAGGGGTGACCAATGTGTTGAAAATGTGCTCTGATTTGATGAGTTCTTCCCGTTTCTAGTTTACACGTAACGAGTGTTACATAGCCAAATCGTTCCACAACTTCATAATGAGTCACGGCATGTTTTCCGTGGTCACCCATTGGAAATACGGTCATAACTTTCCTGTTTTTTAGTGACCTTCCAATATGTCCTGTTATAGTGCCGTTTTCAGATATATCACCCCAAACAAGTGCGAAATATTTTCGTTCAATCGTACGATCAAAAAATTGTTTCGCCAAAAAATTAAGCGCTGATTCTGTTTTCGCTACAACCAGCAACCCTGTTGTATGTTTATCAATCCTGTGAACCAATCCGGGGCGTCCATAATAATCTGATGGCAGGGTAGGTAATTGTTGAAAATGAAAAACAAGTGCATTTACCAATGTGTCTTTGTAATTCCCGTAACCTGGATGAACCACCATATTAGCTTCTTTATTGACGACCAAAAGTTCGTCATCTTCGTATTGAATTTCAATTGGAATATCCTGAGGGAGAAGCGTGATTTCACGCACCGGATATGGCATTACAATGGAAATTTCATCGCCCGGCTTAACCTTATAGTTTTGTTTAACTGCCTTGCCTCCAACATGAATGTTGCCATTTTTGGCCGCTACTTGAATTTTATTTCGCGATGTGTTTGGAAGTCGATCTAACAAAAACTTATCTATTCGCGTAATATCTTGTCCCTTGTCCGCTTTAAAACGATGATGTTCGAATAACTCCTCTTCCTGATCTAATTCAGGAATAGATTCCTCCTCGATCATTGCTTCATGAATTTTAGCACCTTTCCTTTAAAGTAAGGAGAACTTAAAAAATAGGTCCCCGGAGCTAAGTCACGAATTTCAATCTCAGTATTTGACGTTTGCTTAACTACTTTTCCAAAAATATTAAGAATCGTCCCTTCAAATTTTTCCGAATTAACAACATTGACATGTAAAATTTCAGAGGCTGGATTTGGGTATACATAAAATCGGTCATCATTCAATTTTTCTTCAATTCCCAAAACGTTATTTAAACGTGTTGAGAAAATTGGGCGAATCATTGCCGAACCAGAGAAAGGAGACGTTAACCATGAATTCCCACCATCCACACTGTAAAATATTTCTCCAGAACTATTAGTATTTCTGTCCAAACCTGCATTCAATCGTTGCGGATCTAATTGTCGCCAACCCACATAAAAACGTTCTGGAACAGGAAGCCTCATTGTATCCACTAAATAATAAGATTGAAAATAGTTTTCACCGTATCCCGAAATTGGAGAACGAGGATAGAAAACATCATCTTCATATAAAACAGTACCTGGCTGACCGTTATCATCCGCCCAAATGGTCAACAAAAATAATTTATCCGAAACATCGTTGACAGAAGGCACAAAACAAATCGAAACGCCTAAAATTGAATCTGATTCATAGGCATTGTATCCGATTGCTAGCCTAGATTGTGCTCCTGTTGGTCCGAAGGCTGCCTCTGCGGTACCATCATCGTAACTGTAATAATTATAAAATGACTGATAAAATAGTGTAGAGTCATTGGCTCCGAAATTAGGAAACTGAGCCGATGCAGCTGACTTTACCTCAAAAACTTGCTGATTTCCAGATTTAGTTTTGTCGAATTGATATCCTGATGTTAGGTTGTGAAACGATTGATGTGTGGTCCGAGGCTGAAAATTAATATTTCCTTCTGCCAAATTAAAACCCTGTAGAACATAATTGCCTTCAAAGTTTCCATTATAAAGAACATTCACTTGGCCATTTTGGTAATTTTCTGGTAATAAACTCCCATTATGTACTTTTACCTCTAGGGAGTCCGACATCCTATTTACGGTAGAATTCTGGTAATGATCCCAAGGAACTGAAGTGTACGTTTTTAATAAGGAAGTTAATGGATACGAAAACGCAAAGTCTTTGAATAGGGTATCATTGAAAAATGATAAATTTCTCAAGTGAATGTAATCAACATGAAAATGATCCAATGCACCTGCTAATGACCCGTAATTCCTAAACCGAAACTTAAAGCCGTTAGTAAAATAATTTGAATTCAAAACAGGAATGGTTACGGCTTTGAAAGGATGTGTTGAAGAACCCTCGACAGACCAAACACGCTCCCAATTGGCGTTATTAGCTTGATAAAACTCTACAACAAGGCTATCACCATTTTCAGGCTCATCTCCGAAACCTTGTGGTTGATATAAAAAACTAAGATATATTGAGTCTGAAGCGTCGTAACTGGACAAGTCGATAGTTTTTGATGTAAGTGCATCAGCGTAATTGGGCGAAATGGAGCCATATTGATAGGGGTTGCCATTTTTATCCAATCCATCAAAGGTTACAACTCCTATTGACCGAGGGTCAATGGCAAATCTGTTATTCCAATAAACCGACTCTTCAAGCCAATATTTACTTTGATCGGCAACAGATTGAAAGAAAACCCTAGCACTGTCTTGATAATATGGGGGATTTGTTAGCCAAACTGTATCTGTTGTGTTTACGGTTGTACCGTTAATTGAATCAAATAAATAAAATGGAGGGTAAAGAGTAAGTTGTTCGAATTGAACGGGATAATTCGTTAAATCCGCAACTCTAACCAAAACAGGACTAAAATTTGAATCTACAAAAGTTCCAGTTTCCAAATTGAAAATACGCTTAAACGTTTGTTGATTTGTATACGTTTTATCAGTATCAAGCGGCAAAAAGGTTACCGGATCTGTTAGTTGATGGTACAAAATGCTTGTAACAGATGGGTCGCTCAAATTCGGTGTGTAGGTTTGAAATTTATTCGAAGAGAAATCATCAAACAATGGTAATTGTAAGGTGTCCGTTGAAAAAACAAATATACTGTCAATGGTTGATCCTGTTTGCTTTTTAACATTGCACTGAAGACTCGGATTCGTTGACAAAGGCCCATATTCCAATTGTTGGGCGTAACCCAATTGGTAAAATGCACTCATCAACAACGTGATAAGACTAATTATCTTCCGGTCGAATAACATCATTATTTGGATCAGCAACTTCAATGGTAATTGTTATTTGTGTTGCTTTAAAAATAGTTCCCCCTTCATAAAACTCAGGTGTTTGTCGCGTGATTGGTCTTCCGGTTGAATCTTGATTACTAGCACAATTCACACAGTTTATTACCACATTTTCTATTCCCAAGGTATCTAAAACAGTGAGAGCCTCACCTAAATACAATCCCACCAAATTCGGAATTGGAATAGCTTCGCCTTGATCGTTTTGACCAACAATCAATGTTATGTTTGCGCCAATCGGAACTTTTGTGCCTTCTTTTATTTGGACTCCATTGAATAATTGGTCTAACACAGATCCATTGGCCTCAGTAGTAGGTCGATATTGAATGATGGAATTCAATCCTCTTCTTTTAAGAATATCTTGAGCAAACTGAACCTGTTTGTTTAATAAACTCGGCATGGCAACTAATTCAAACTTCTTAGATAAACGTAGTCCAATTATGCGGCCGGTTTTCACATAAACCCCGGAGCTATCAGTAGGGTCAACTAATTGTTCTAATACGGTACCAACGGGAAGTTCTGGTCGATAAATACTATCTAAAATTTGATATTCTAAACCTAATTCTTCTAATTTGGCTTTCGCTTGATCTACATGTAACCCAGTTAGAGCTGGAACCTTAATTTTCTCTCCATGATTCGTACTCACATCCAGATAAACCAGGGTTAAAAAGACCACAGTTAAATAAAACAGGATGACAAATCCTATTTGTTTAACAAAAAACTTAGACAGTATAAATCTTTTTAATTTACTCCACATTTACCTCACAAAGATAATTAAATTTAAAAGTTAGGCGTCAACCTATGCGAAGTGAAGAAATCTTCAATATAATCTACAGCTTCATCGGTTGAATCCACTATTTTATAAAGGTTAAGATCCTCAGGTGAAATATTGCGTTCTCCATTCAACATTGTTTTTTCTATCCATTGCATAAGCCCGGTCCAATAGTCCTTTCCGACAAAAACAACAGGTCTTCTTTTTATTTTCTTCGTCTGAATAAGTGTCAAGGCCTCAAATGCTTCATCCAATGTGCCAAAACCTCCCGGCATGATAACAAAAGCTTGCGAATACTTCACGAAAATTACTTTACGAACGAAAAAATAATTAAACTCGAGGTTGTGTTCTTGGTCGATGTATGGGTTATGATTCTGCTCAAAAGGCAAATCTATATTCAAGCCAACTGACGCAGTTTTTCCGTTTTGAGCTCCTTTATTTGCAGCTTCCATAATACCTGGACCACCACCCGAAATTATTCCATAACCTTTTGATGCAAGTTTTTCTGCCATTTCTACAGCTTGCTGATAAAAAGGATTTTCTTCTTTGGTTCGCGCTGAACCAAATATAGACACACATGGACCAATTTTAGCCATTCGGTCATAGGCCTCCACAAATTCGGACATTATTTTAAAAATAGACCAACTGTCGTTACTTTTAATGTCATTCCAATCTTTTCTTGCGTGTTCCATAATTTTCTTTTTTTCAAATATACATAACCTAAAGACTGCCTGTGGTTACGCGCTGAAATAATAGCTAACTTCGAAACGTGAATAAACAAAAATTAGTATTTTGCTTCCTTGTTTTATTTTCTTTGGTTGAAATTAAAGCCTCGATTTCTCTTGAAAAAAAAGACTCAATTCGACCAAATTGCAAAAAAATTGCGACTACTATTTCATTATCCACGGCCGCAGTAGGTAGTCAAGCGTTATTGTATTCTTTATGGTATGCTCCCTACAGTTCAGGAAAATTTCACTTTTTTAATGATTGGAATGAATGGAGAAAAATGGATAAATTGGGGCATGCATACACCGCCTATCATGTTTCCTCAGCGACTTACGATGCTCTTTCTTGGTCCGGATATTCTCAAAG
>CAZLVX010000002.1:0-29376 GCA_964562965.1 uncultured Lishizhenia sp. | reverse complement strand
GTCGGATATAGTGTCAATGAGCATTTAGTAGGAGATCAACTTAGTGTCAATTTGAATGGAAACACCTATAATTCTTATACGCAAATACTCGTCTCGCTAGATATTGATCCAAGTGCCTTACCGATACGAAACAAACTGCTAAAAAAAATAGTCCTACCATTGAAATACATAAAAATACCATTTCCTACCCTCGGAATAGAAAATGGGAATGTGAAATTCTATCCTATTTATTTTTAGTTTTCAGAGACTAGAACTCGGTCTTTACCATCAAAGTATGGTGACTGAACGGATATCACCACTAGGGGCCTTCTGCTCAGTACTTTTTCAACGGAATGTATGGTGCCTTTGGGAATTGATACGTGCATTCCTTTTTTAATACAGATAACTGTATCATTCATTCGCATCTCAGCTCTACCTTGCAATACAAAAATATTCTCGGTGTGAAATTGATGGTAGTGCGCAACGACCCGATGAGGAATTGTTATTCGAAAGGAAGATTGTAAAGAATCATGAAAGCAGGTGACCATTTCATTTTGCGTGGCTTTCCTTTTAGGTAATTTTTGGGTGGCGCAAGATTCTTTTTGAGCAAATGACACTTGTAAAAATAAAAACACAATAAAAACGTGTTTTAACCTCATAAAGGCTTAGGAATAAAATTCACTTCAAACAGAGTAGGCCAATATTTACCTGTCACGAAAAATGTATTCGAGCTTTTTTTATGTGCAATTCCATTTAAGACTTCAGGACTTGGAGTTTGTTGAGTAGCAGCAGAGCGAATGGTATTCACTAGGGCAAAACAATTAATTAATTCTTTCACCCTACCGGTGCTAGGTTCGATGGAAACAAGAACATCTTCCTGCCAAACATTTGCATAAATTAAGCCGTTTGCAAATTCTAATTCATTCAAGTTCGAAACACTACTTTTGTCCGTTGCTACTTGAATAGTTTTTACAATTGAAAAGGTTTTGGAATCTCGAAATACCAGCATAGAAGAACCATTCGACATAATTAAATATTTTCCATCGTTACAAATTCCCCAACCTTCTCCTTCGTATTTGAATTCACTCAGTTTTTTCAATGTAGTTTTATCATAAACAAAACAGGTTTGCTGCTGCCAAGTTAATTGATATATTTTTCCATCTAGAACTGTAATCCCTTCTCCAAAGTTTGGCGTTGGCACAGAGGTTTTTAAGGTGTGATTTCCAGACTTTGTATCAACCTTTGCTACAAGCGTTGCTCCTGTGTAGGAAGGATCTCCCGTGCCTTCGAATAATTGATCTCCGTCGAATTCTAGACCCTGTGTGAAACTTGAGGGAAGATGTGGATATGAGGTCAATACTTTGGCTTCTAGCATAGTAAATGGCATATCAGATAGAACCTCAACGGTAACTATTTGGTCATAAAGGTTACCATCTGGTTTTTTTCCAATGAATTTAATATCGTGTTTACCTATACCCGATTCCTTCGTGTTAATACTTAGGATTAAATTTCCACTTGGACTTTTCCAAAACTTGAGTGTATCATTTCCCAAAAGTGCCACAAGTTCTGATAATGACTCGTTCAACTGAATTTTAATTGGAATTTCCTTCCCATAAACTCCTTGTAACGCTGACTCGTTTGAAACCAAAAATGGTAAAGATTGCTCATCAGAATTTTTATCATCACTCGTACACGCACCAAATAAAAGTGCAGAAAAAAGTAGTGAATAACTAGCAAGTGATTTTAATTTGCGCATAAGCTTTCTATTTCTTTCCAATCCATTGAACCATGAGAAGCATGGTATATTACTTCCTTATTTCGAATCAAAATAACTTGTGGAGACTGATGTGTAACACCCGTTAATTCTGCAATATAATTGGATACATCTCTAAAAGCAATTAGATCCAAGTAGTTAGCTGAAAGATTTTGAATAGGTAAATTATCTTCTGCTCGTCGTAATGCCATACTAGAAATGCTGCAGCGCGTTGAATGTTTAAAAATAAGTTGATGTGAGGAACAGCTATTTTCTAACAACTGATCCACATGGTCCCGTGCATTTATCTCAATCCATTTCATATTCCTGCTTGAAATTGTTTTAAAAATCGAACGTCATTCTCAGAATACATTCTCAAATCACCTACGCGATATTTAAGTTGTGCTATTCTCTCAACCCCCATTCCAAATGCATATCCCGAATAAGTTTTTGAATCTATTCCACACGCATTTAATACATTAGGATCTACCATTCCACATCCCATTATTTCCAACCAACCGGAATGCTTGCAAACATTACATCCCTTTTGATTGCAAAGAGAACAAGAGACATCAACCTCTGCGCTTGGCTCCGTAAATGGAAAATATGAAGGCCGCATGCGAATCTGAGCTTTAGTTCCGAATAATTCTTTTGCGAAATAGAGCAAAGTTTGTTTCAAATCAGCAAAGGAAACCCCTTTATCTATATACAAACCTTCAATTTGATGAAAAAAACAGTGTGCACGGGCCGAAATTGCTTCGTTTCGATACACACGACCTGGTGAAATGGTACGAATCGGAGGTGCTGTATTCTCCATTACCCTTACCTGCACAGAACTCGTATGAGTTCTTAGTGCCATTTCCCTTTCACCCTTTTCAATAAAAAATGTGTCTTGCATGTCACGTGCAGGATGCTCAGGAGGGAAATTTAGTGCTGAAAAATTATGCCAATCGTCCTCAATTTCAGGTCCTTCTGAAATCGTAAATCCGATTTTCTTGAAGATGGTAATGATTTCATCTCTCACCAATGATAGAGGATGGTGAGACCCAACTGGTGTTGTTTCCGCAGGGCGCGATAAGTCTAATTTGTTTTCAGCCGTTACCTCCGTTTTAAATACATCTTGATGCGCCGTAAAGTGCAGCTCGGCTAAGTTTTTCAATTCATTTAATTGTTGCCCAACCTGCTTTTTTTGCTCATTCGGTACATTTTTTAACTCACTAAATAAATCTTTAATGCAATTTTTTGATCCTAAAAATTTTATCCGGAACAGCTCTAATTCATCCGTTGTTTGAATCAGACTATTCGCAATTTCAGTTTTGATTTGTTCTATTTTATCGTGAATCATAATGTAGCTGTAACTTTTCGCTTTCTTTATCTGTTTAATGTAGACAAAGTTAAAATAATCTTACGAACGTGAAACTGACAAACTTCTTAATATTGATAGTCATCGCAACGTCATTGTCTTCTTGTTACAAAGAGAAGACTACAATGGTTACTGTCAACGTTCAGGATGCGGCAGGTAATTCTATCTCTGGCGCTCAAGTCAGGCTTTATGCTGAACCAACTGTAAATTCATCTAATGAAATGATTGCAGATTTTACCAAGACGACGAATTCATCCGGCGAAGCCTATTTTAACTTAACCAACCTATATGAACCTGGTCAATCTGGTGTCGGAATATTTAAGTTAAAGGGTCAGTTTCAAAACTTTGTCGGAGAAGGAATAATAGAAGTAGAGCAAGAAAAAAACAATACGGTTTTACTCACATTGGAGTAACCAATTTAAAAAAAGAACGTAGGTAAGTTTTACGTTCTGAATAATTTAATTTAAATTTGAAACATGAATGTAAAGTCGATTTTAGTGTTTTTCAGTCTATTCGGACTATTTGTGCTTTTTTCCGGATGCGAACCTAGGGACCCAGCAATTTTAAAAGTATTTGTTCGGTCGTCAACCAATCAATTGATTAACGGTGCGAAAGTAGTTGTAATTGGAGATCAGCAAAGTAATCCGCCAACGCAAGACTTTGTGGATACATCGTTTACGAATTCATCTGGTTTTTCGGTTATTGATATGGATCAGTACTTTGACAAATACCGCGATGGTGATGAAAACACTACAGGTTATTTTGACATTATCGTTAAATACAACAACAAAGTTGGATACGGTCAAACGCGTTGTAGAATTCACACAACTTCGGTTGAAACAGTTTATTTACCTAACTAATAATTTTTATGAAATATTTTGTAATCTCAGTTTTAGCCATTGGACTCATCGGATTTACTTCTTGCAGAAAAAAGAAAGATACTATAGCTAATATTTATGTATTGGATGAAAATAATGTCCCTGTTGATGCAGCAATGGTAGTTTTATATGGAACAAATACAGCTGGAACGCCTCAACAGGTTGCCGTGTTTGACACAGCTTACACAAACACCGCAGGCATGGCGACTTTCAACTTTAACGATATTTATCAGCTTGGTCAAGCTGGAGTTGCGGTACTTGACATCAAAGCCCAAAAGTTAAATAAGGTAGGTCAAGGTATTATTAAAATCGAGGCTGAAAAAGTAAACGAAGAAACGGTTAACATTCAACCCTAATTTTCTTAAGCACATATTTTCTTTGGAATTCTCGCTTTTAGTGACTCAAGACTTAACGCGTCTATTTTCCAATCTATTTGTTGAAAGCTAGCGCTGTAATAAACATCTTCATCAATGTCTTCTGCCACCAATATATCATAAAAATTATCGGAAGAAAAGCTCTGTTGAAATGAGTTTATCAGTTTATTCAATGCATCTATCGGTAACTCAATTCGCGATTCGAACCAAAAATTTTCTTTTTTTACCTCTGTTTCCAATATTAATCTCTCCTGAAATGAATTAAATTGGATTTTCTTAATTGTGTATTCCATAACTTTTTATTTACACTACAAAGTTTTGAATCATGTTCGTAAACAATTTACGTTCATAAATATTTGTCACATTCATCATAAGTAATCCGTAACTTTGTAGAAATGTCAGAGAACACGAACATGTCATTTTTAAGCCACTTGGAAGAATTGAGGTGGCGTTTGGTACGATGCGCAACAGCCATTCTTGTTGTTGGTATAGCGATTTGGTTTTTTCAAGGTTATCTCATGGATTATTTGTTTTTGTCTATGATGAAATCTGATTTTGTGACATTCAGAGTTTTTTGTGAAGTGCTCGGTGTTTGTGTGGAAGATGTTCCCGTTAAAATGCAAAGCACAACTGTTTCCGGTCAGTTCTCTTATGCCATGATGTTGAGCATTCTTGGTGGAGTGGTCGGGGCTTTTCCATACATTGTCTATCAATTATGGAAATTCATAGAACCAGGGCTAAAAGTGAATGAAAAAAGTAACGTAAAAGGTATTGTTTTTTACATAAGTCTTCTGTTTTTCATTGGAATTCTTTTCGGTTATTTCATTGTAGCACCTTTAAGCGTTCAGTTTTTCGGATCATTTACCATCAGCAACCAAATTGAGAACAATTTCACAATTAGCTCATACATGAGTATGATACTTTCCACTATCTTTTATTGTGGACTTTTCTTTTTACTTCCTGTGGTAAGTTACTTTCTCACAAGGATTGGTTTATTTGGCAGTGATTTTTTAAAAAAATACAGGAGGCACGCCATCGTTGTAATATTGATTTTGGCAGCTATCATTACCCCGCCAGATGTAATTTCTCAAGTTGTGGTTACCATTCCGATATATATCTTATATGAAATAAGTATTCTCGTATCCGTTCGTGTTGAAAAACAAATAGAGAAAGATGAAAAAAATTCGTAAGATAAAATTTTCCGTTTTTTTTGCGTTGCTTGGTATGATCTCTTTTGGTCAACAAACAACAATAAAAGGCAAAGTGATCGACGGAATGAACAAACAACCCATTCCTTTCGCCAAAATTCAATTTTACGATTCAAAAATTGGAACCATGAGCGACACGCTCGGTCAGTTTTTCATACAAACATACTATGCCACAGATTCCATTAAAGTTAGTTTTTCAGGCTACATTTCCAAAACTGTAAAAATTCAAAAAGACCAATCACAAGAACTCCTTATTGAACTAAACATACTAACCGGCATCTTGAAAGAAGTTCGACTAGTAGCACCAGAAGAAATGCCATCAACACGACTACACAAACGTGTTATTGCCAATAAACCTATAAACAATAAAGAAAAGCTGGACGCATACGAATATGAACTTTACAACAAAATTCAACTAGACTTGAATAACCTCGATGCCAATTTCGAATCGAACGGGCTAGTAAAAAAACTAGATGTTGTATTAGATTTCCTTGATTCAAATGATAGATCTGGAAAATACTTACCAGTGGTATTAAGCGAGACTGTTTCCGATTTTTATTTTAAAAACAATCCAAAGAAAAAAAGAGAAGTCATAAAAGGAACGCAAATTACAGGGGTTGAAAACTTACAAGTAAATCAGTTTTTTGGTGACATGTACCTTGACCTAAATGTGTATGATAATGTTTATGACATGTTCAATAAATCATTTATCTCTCCACTCTCTCCATATGCCCGAAATTTCTATAAATTTTATTTAGAAGACTCAACATTTATCGGTAATGATTGGTGTTATAAATTGAGATTTCTTCCCAAAAGAAAAGGAGACCTAACCTTTTTTGGTGAAATGTGGATCAACGACACCACCTATGCTGTAAAAAGTATTAAGGCCAATATTTCTGATAACGCAAACCTCAACTACATTCAAGACTTTTATTTCGAGCAAGAATTTGATCAAGTGGAAAAAGAAGTTTGGATGCTTACAGAAGAAAAAATAATAGCAGAATTTAAACTCACGAAAGAATCTAAAATTTACGGACTTTATGGTAGAAAGTATGGGAGTAGAAGAAATTTTAAAATAAATACAAAGAGAGAGCCTGAATTTTACAACACCAACTCTTCCATCGAAATTGAAGAAGGCGCTAAGAACCGAACTAGAAGCTATTGGGATTCCATAAGACATACTCCTCTGAATGTTCAAGAAGTGAAGATCAGCAATATGATTGATTCATTAGAAAAAACACCTTTCTTCAAAACTGTTAAGAATTTTACCTATTTCACAACAACGGGCTATTGGCCGTTTGGGAAATTAGAATTAGGAAGTGCCTATTTCATTTTTAGTTATAACAGAGTAGAAAAATTCAGGACTGCATTGGCCCTTAGAACGTCAAACAACTTTTCAAGAAGGGTTGAACTTGGAGGAAGAATTGCCTATGGTTTTGGAGATGAACGGTTTAAATACGGGGGTTTGGTAAGGTACAACATAAGCCCGAAGAAAAGAGGAATGTGGAGCACTTATTACAATTATGATATCGAACAAATTGGTCAATCACCAACGGCAGCGACTGTTGGTTCGACCTTTGGTACAGCACTAAACACGCGTGCTTTAGATAAATTGACTTTCGTTACAAAGATTGGCACCAACCTCGAAAAGGATATTAAAAAAGACATTATTGTTTTCGCGGGCGCAGAGTGGAAAGAATATACACCGTTGGGCTTAGCTAATTATCGAAAAGTAAACCCATTAAATTCGTTGGATACTCTTAGCATAGATCGAATTAAAACAACTGAATTTTTATTTAGGTATCGGTGGACAAAGGATGAAGAATTTATTTCAGGTTCCTTTGACAGAACTAGTATGCGTTCCGTTTATCCTATTTTATCCCTTCAAGCTATTATTGGTGTTAAGGGAATTATGGGAAGTCAATACAACTACCAAAAACTAGAGTTTCAACTTGAGCACAACACACAAGTTGGAGCATTAGGTAGGATGCGATATGGAATGACTGCGGGTTATATTTTTGGGAATACTGCATATCCATTTCTCAAAGTTCACGAAGGGAATCAATCGCTTTGGTTACTTACTACTGCCTTCAACAAAATGAACTTTTTGGAGTTTATTTCTGATCGTTATGTTATGGCTTTCTCTGAAAATCATTGGGAAGGCTTATTGTTTGACCGATTACCCGGAATTAAAAAGTTGAAATTACGACTAGTAACTAATGTGAGAGCTGTTTATGGAGACATAAGCGATCGACATCAGGAGGAAATGATAATTCCTGATTTTGTAAGAAGATTTGGAAATGTACCTTATGTTGAAACATCTGTGGGTATAGAAAATATAGCCAAATTTTTACGCGTTGATCTTGTCTATCGCGCGACCCACCAAATTCCAAATGTGAGTCCATTGGGAATATTATTTCGCTTCGACCTCTATTTTTAATACCTTCGTTTTGTGAAGCTACATACGCAACATATAGAAAAAACATATAAAGGTCGCACTGTGGTTCGCAATGTGTCATTCGAGGTAAATCAAGGCGAAATTGTTGGCCTTCTTGGACCAAATGGTGCAGGAAAAACTACCTCCTTTTATATGATTGTCGGGCTCGTTCGTCCAGACAAGGGAAAAGTTTTTCTTGATAATACAGAGATTACTAAACTCCCCATGTACAAAAGAGCGCAAATGGGCATTGGCTATTTACCGCAAGAAATTTCTGTTTTTCGTAAACTCAGCGTGGAAGATAACATAATGGCTATTTTAGAGATGACAGACCTTGACAGACCTTCTCGCGAGCAAAAATTGGAGCAGTTACTGAACGAATTTAGCCTACAACATGTAAGAAAAAATTTAGGCAACAGGCTCTCTGGTGGAGAAAAACGAAGAACAGAAATCGCTAGAGCGCTGGCAACAGATCCGAAGTTTGTGCTTCTTGACGAACCTTTTGCGGGTGTAGACCCAATTGCCGTCGAGGATATTCAAAGTATTGTTTGGGAACTAAAGAAACGAAATATTGGGATTCTAATTACTGATCACAATGTGCAAGAAACTTTATCTATTACAGATCGTGCATACCTACTTTTCGAGGGAAGTATATTAAAATCAGGTACAGCAGAAGATTTAGCGGCAGATGAACAGGTCAGAAAAGTTTACCTAGGACAGAATTTCGTTTTACGTAAAAAATAGAACGTGCTATTTCAAAAGATTTACAAAACCTTGAAGTAGTTTCCACTCATAAGGAGAATCACACCCTCTATACTTAAGGGTCCAAATATATGTATCATCTTGGCAAATACTACCTTGGTATTTACCATCCCAACCGATCTCAGTTTCTTCGCTGTAAAATACGCGTTCTCCCCATTTATTATAAACCGAAAATTGCCAGCCATTGGTTTCGAAATCTGTACGAGGGATAAAAATATCATTTACTTCATTACCGTCCGGAACAAAAGAATTAGGTACATATATCGCAAAAGGTTCTATCATAACAGTATTTCTTGCTGAATCTGAGCATCCATATTGATTGGTAACAATTTGAAGCGGATAATCAGAACCCGTATTTGTATACGTATGTGTGAAATTGGCCTGTGTTGACCCAAATCCATTGTCGAATAAATAAAGGTATTGGTTACCATCTTGAGACTGATTGGTAAACGAAATTTCAGCGTTACAAATATCCGTTAACTGAGGTGAAACACTAAATCCTGCTATAGGGCTTGGATGTACAACTACTAAGTCTTGTTGTAACATATAAAGCGTATCTATGCAACCTGTTGAAGTAATCATCGTGAGTCCGACACTATAACTCCCAACATCCGTGTACACATGACTAGGGCTAAACGTTTGAGCCGTTCCCCCATCTCCAAATACCCAGGAATAGGTTGCTGGCCCATCACTAAAACTCTGATTTACAAATACTGCTGTTGAAGGTGCACATTGCAAGGAATTTACATAAACAAAATTTATTGAAGGTTCACCAAATACGCGAACAACTGAAAAAACAGTATCTGCACAGACATCATAACGCCCGATTAGCATAACCGGTTGGAAACCAAAATCGCTGTATTGAACGTTTTCAACATTCGGAGTTGTGGCTGAACTTAGGTTGGCATCAGCGCCGAAAATCCATTCCAAGGTGTAATTCGGTGGACCACTAACCGTTGATTCAAAGTCAAATAAACCATCTGTTATACACAGAGAATCATCATGTGAAATGGACATAATTAGAGGCTCCAACACTGTAATTTGCACCTCGCTTGTATCAGAGCAACTTGGCGAAGAACTAGCAATCAACTGTACCGAAAAATTTCCGGGATTATTGTAAAAATGTGTAGGTTCAAATTCTGCTGATTGGTCAGATGGATTGTTGTTTTCACCAAAATCCCAAAGGTAAGAGATGGCGTTTTGAGAGGTGTTCTCAAAGGGTATCGTCAAACCTAGACATTGCTCATTTACTGGAGCATTAAAATTACTAACGGGGAGATCAAAAATAAAAATAGAATCGGTAAAGCTTGTTTGACAGTCTCCGTCGTCTCCATTAATTGTAACTGTATGGAAACCTGGTTGAGTGAAGGTTACATCATTTATGAATAATGTAGATAAATCGCCGACTTGCGCATCAGTATCAAAGACCCACGAAAAATTTGCTGATGGATTCGACATGTTACCGACAAAGTCAAACGAGTGGTTTAGAATACAAAGTGAATCTTGACTAGTCCACGATATGCTAAAAGGATTGTTTACTGTAATACTCATATAAGCTGTATCGGTACAAGGTTGTCCTTGATTAACAATAAGTCGAGCTTCATACGTTCCAGGTTGAGGATATGTAAATATGGGCGCGAACGCAGAGCTAACATCGCTATTTGTCCCCAAAACACCAAAATCCCACGAATACGTAGACCCTCCGTATGAGTTATTCTCAAATTGAACGGTTAATCCTTGACAATAAGAAACAAACGTTGCTAAATCTTCCTGTTGTGGCAGAATAGCTTGTAAGGTGATATTGCAATTAAATACTCGAAATACAAAATCGCGAATGGTCTGTCCTACCAACACTCCGTTTCTGTATTCTTTAACCACAACTCCAACTACGAACAATCCAATCATATTGGGATTAACTGTAAGAATTCCAGTTTGTGGATTAATCGATGTTACAGAGCCTGGACCAAGTGGGGACTGTGCATTGAAGGGGCCTATCCATTGAACTGGAAAATAAGGAGGTGGTAAGGCTTGGTTTGGTGCAGGATTGGCCGATGAACCACCTGTAAATGGAGTAATTAACCCGTAAACCAGAGAGTCGCCATCTGGATCTGTAGCAGAATGATCAATGATTTTTTCTTCGTTGTTACATAATAAAATTGGCGGATAATTGTTGAAGCGCGGACTGCTATTATTGGTAAAACCAGTTTCTGAACCAGGAACGTGTGTTGTTAACGTTAATCCTGCATCATCAGGGTTTATTAAATTACTAATATTAGGACCTCTACAACAGCGTTGGTAACTCACCGTGTATCCTCCGGGAGTAGGCGGCAAGGTAACCACGACAGTATAAATCGCCCGTTGAACACAAATATTATTTGGAGGTGTTGCACAGGGATTGTTAAAGTCAAGGGGTAATATTACGCTCCCTGGAAAAGGAACACTCAAATCTTGAATAAGAACTCCACCGGCATTATAAATCGTCAATTTTAATGGATTATCATATTCCGCACCTGTTGAATTACAATCTCTGTATAGCGTTATAAAAAACCTGTATTGATTATTTCCTAAATAGTCGTAATAAATATCACCACCAATAATATGAGAAGCTCGAAATTCGAACATACTGAAAAAGAGTACTAATGTCAGTAAAAACCTCATATCTATAGAATAGACGTAAATTTACGTCAAATGTTAATTATTTAGTCTAAAAGATTGCCATTCATCAAGCCTAGTTGCATAATTGAAGCCCGTTTCTTCCACAATTTTTGAGCCATCCACTTGCTTATGTTCGATTAATTTATTGTCAATTACAAGTTTCTTTCCAGCTAATTCTTTAGCGGCTTCCGTGTAATAGGCTCCTTTTGAAGGGTGAGTTGGATAGACGAGATTATAGGTGGATTGTTGTTTAGTGTCATTGAGCAAGTGAAGGATTGCAGAACAGATATCAAATGAATGGATTAAGTTCACGACATTTTCTCCTCCTTCTAAAAAAGGTTTGGTAAGCAAATGTGTTACCGGATGTCTCCCCGGACCAATCAACCCACCTAATCTGAGGATAGTGTATGATGTCCGACTTCTAATTATTTTCTCTGCCTGCCAGAGTTTATGGTCTTGTTTAATCTTTGAATTTTCATTAATTATTTCAGCTGATTCCTCGTAAATTCCCGTCGAACTCATAAAGATTATTTTAGTACTTGGAGAAAGTTTACCCGCTATGGATTGAATAATATCAGCGTAAGCCGGAACGGGAGGCAAACAGATTATAACCTGTTCAAATTGAGAAATATCTTCCGAAAAAATGCAATTACCATGATCAAATGAAACGGAAATTTTAATGCAATTCTCACCGTATCCATTCAACTTTTCTTTCGATCTAGAGCTTATCGCTACGGTATAACCTTTTTTCAAAAGTGATTCTACTATCTGCTTGCCTAGCCAACCGACACCAATTACCAAAATTTTATCCATTCCTATCCTAAACGCGAAAACAAAAAAGATGTTCTTATTAAGTAATACTACTTATTCTAGCATGTAGTGCTACGTAAGCTCAGCTTCGTAAGCACTTGTATTTTATTTGTTGGCGATTGATCCAACTGATTTCAAACTATAGAATAGAAGCATTTTTGTCTTGTAAACGATACATAAACAAGTAAAAATGAAAAATACATCAAACATTCTCGCTCTTGCTTTAACAATTTTCACCTTCACAAGCGTATTCACCTCAATGGCTCAACAAGGTAAAATTTGGGCAGTTGTTCAAAGCAGTGCTTTACCTGTTTACATCAATAATCAACTCGTTTCAACTGATGCCGCATTTAATCAAGCCATTTCTAACTTGAATATAAATTCTGTTGAAAAAGCGTTACCTGCGTCAAAAAACCAGAACTTACAAAATGTTTATGAAATTACTTGTGCTTGTGATGAATCAGATTTATATGCAACACTAGTAAATAATGTTTCAGTTGTTACCGGTGAAACTTATTCACCAAAATACCAAACATTAAATACACCAAATGACTATTTAGCAACTTTTGCTAGTGATTATGCTCTAGACCTAATTAATGCACAAGGTGCTTGGAATTTCACACAAGGAACAAGTAATGTTACCATCGCTATATCTGATCAAAATTTTTATCAAAATCATGAAGAGTTAGCAGGTAAAGTTGTTTTCTATGACACGACCAACACTGCAACTAGAACTCATGGTACTGCTGTAGCAATATTGGCAGCTGGCAACACAAACAATGGTGTTGGTAAATCGTCCATAGGGTACAATAGTCAAGTTTCACTATATAGAATGAATTATAACGATGTATTAGCAGCTTCTTATGCAGGTGCAAAAGTTGTTAACCTAAGCTGGACTTCTGGATGTTCATTTAATCAATACGCTCAAGATGCCATCAATGAAGTATACAACAACGGAACCTTTGTTATTGCAGCAGCAGGAAATGGTACAACTTGCGGTGGAGCAGATAACCTAGTGTATCCAGCAGCATTTGAAAATGTGTTTTCCGTTACGAGTATCGGTCCAAATGACAACCATGAACGAACAATTGGAAATCCTTCAACTACACACCAACATAATAACACGGTTGATTTAAGTGCTCCAGGCTACGACGTTGCTATAAGCGCAGCTCCAGGATGGTATTTGACTAATAGTGGAACCTCTTATGCAGCACCTCAAGTTTCAGGAACTGTTGCGCTTATGCTGGCAGTTAACCCGTGTTTAACGAACGCTAATATCGAATTTATTCTTAAGCAAAGTGCTGTAAATATCAACAATTTGAATCCTGTATATGCTGGAAAAATTGGCGCAGGACGTTTAAATGCAGCGGCAGCAGTTGAGATGGCGTATAATTGGGTGAGTGTTCGTGTAGAAGCAACTATTTCTACAACATGTGCGGTTAACAGCGGTCAAATTGAATTAAACATTAACGGTACTGCTCCATTTCAAGCAATTTGGAATACCGGAGAAACGGGTTTAGTAATTGACAGTCTAGCTGGTGGTGCTTACACCGTAACTGTTACCGATGCATTAGGTTGTACAATTGATACCACACTTTTTGTTAACGAAGTGGTACCAATGGCTTTTGAAGCCGAGATCACAAACGTTACATGTAATGGTTTAGCGAATGGTGCGATAAATCTTACAATGACACAAGGAAATGCAGTTAGCTTTTGGTGGGATGTGAACGATATTACTTCTGAAGATCTTACCAATCTAAGCGCTGGCGAATATAAGGTTAAAATCACCAACGAGAACGGCTGTACTACTTTTGGAAGTTTTACAGTTACAGAACCTGATGCATTGGTTGCTACAATTTATGCTACTCAATTTACAAACTATCAAGAAACGGCGCTAGACCTAACAATTGTGGGAGGTATTGCACCCTATGAAGTAATGTGGAATAATAATGTCACAACCGAAGACCAAGTAAATGTAACAGGAGGAAATTACTTTGCAATTGTTACAGACGCGAATGGATGTCAAACAAATGCGAATGCAACTATAGATGCTTACACACCAACTGATACAACAGGTCAAGAAGGTGAAAACGTTGCCTTGGTGATTGAAGAAGAATTAAATTTCGTTGTGTTTCCAAATCCGGCGAATGACAACGCAACTGTTCAATGGAAAGGTACAGCGCAAGAATTGAAGTTGTTTAACGCTGCAGGACAATTACTTGAAAACGAAAATGTTGAAGATACAAATAGTTTTAAATTTCAATACTTGAGCAACGGAATTTATTACATTCAATTGGTAATCAATAATACCAATAAAAACATCAAACTTGTTGTTCAATAAGCGTCTCCTTTATTTCTAAAAAAGGCCACTTCGGTGGTCTTTTTTATTGTATATCGGTCAACTATTTGTAAAAATTCATTTCGTCGATATAGCGGTGAACGGGTTCAGTAAGTAAATACCGAACGTCTTTTTTTTCTTTTATGGCTTGACGAATAAAACTTGATGAAACCTTCATGACAGGTGCGTCATCACAGAAATGGATGTGGTCATGTTGGTACAACTCCTGTTGATGCTGTGTAGAAATAGAATTTACTTCTGCTTCTTCTTGAATGGTCAGCACTCTAGGATACACATAGATATGATGCTGGGCCAATAGTTTTTCATAATTATACCATTTGTGAAAAGTCCGAAGATTATCTTCACCCATTATTAATGAAAATTCGTGTTGAGGATACTTTTCATTTAAAAAAGTTAAAGTTGTAATCGTATAACTTGGTTTGGATAAGTGAAACTCAACATCACTCGCTTTTAATTTTGGATTATCGAAAATAGCTTCCCGTACTAAGGCCAAGCGATGAAAATCTGGTAACAAGGATGATTTATCTTTCAAGGGATTGTGTGGAGACACCACCAACCATACTTGGTCCAAATCGGTGTAATCCACCATGTAATTGGCAATGACGAGATGTCCGACGTGAATAGGGTTATATGTGCCAAAGTACAAGCCTATCCTCATTTTTCAATAAATTTAAGTACCTGTTCTTTAGCTTCAGAAATCGCAAGAGTTAACTCTTCATTTATAATGATAACATCAAATTCTGTCGATTTTAATAATTCTATTTTCGCCTTATTTACGCGCATGCTGATTTTTTCCTCAGATTCCGTATTACGCGACCTCAATCTATTTTCTAGTTCCTGTATACTCGGTGGTTGGATGAAGATTGAAAGGGCCTGAGTGGAAAAAATCTCCTTTAATCGCAATCCTCCGATGACGTCGACATCAAAGACAACTACTTGTTTATTGGACCAAATTCTCTTGATTTCTTCTTTTAGAGTACCGTAAAAATTATTTTTATAAACTTCTTCCCATTCAATAAATGCTTGTTCGGCTATCAGTTTCTTAAAACCTTCAACTCCCACAAAGTAATAATCTTTTCCGTCAACTTCAGTTGACCTTGGCTCTCTGCTGCATGCGGATATGGAAAATGACAGTGCAGGCAAATCGCGCAATAACGCCTTAACAATTGTGGTTTTTCCTGCACCCGAAGGGGCAGATACGATAATGCACTTTCCTTCCAAATTCTCGTTCATTACAATGTATTGAGTACTTGTTCTTTAATTTTTTCTAAATTGTCCTTCATATCTACCACAATCTTTTGCATTTCCGGATGGTTACTCTTGCTTCCTAGCGTATTGATTTCTCTTCCCATTTCTTGAGTAATGAAGCCTAGTTTTTTTCCTGATTTTGCCGTTTGCATGGTTTCTGTAAAATACTCAAGGTGGTGTTTTAACCTCATTTTCTCCTCTGAAATATCTAATTTCTCGATATAAAAAATCAATTCTTGTTCAAATCTATTGTGATCGATTTCACTTATTTTTAATTCCTCTAAGCTTTTGAAAATGCGTTCTTTGAGTGTTTGAATTCTAGTTGACTCAAACGGCTCAATTGCGGTTAATCCTAACTTGATTTCAGTTAGTCTATGGATAAATTCTTGACGTAATGCATCTCCCTCTTTCAATCTAAAATTAACAACTTGCGTTATCGCCTCACTCATTAAATTCATAATAAAGTTCACTTCTTCCTCCGAAATTTCCTCGTTACTTTGACTTACTACCTCCGGCATGCGCATTACGATAGTCAAATAATCTACTTCTTTTTCTCCCCAACTAGTATTCAACGATTTTAACTCATTGTAATACGAATCAGCTAATTCTCTATTGATTTTTAATTGCTTGCTATCTGATTGGCTCTCCAAGTAAATTCCAACGTCAATTTTTCCTCTGTCGAGGTTTTCTGTTACCGATTTTCTAATTTCAGTTTCAAGATCACGATAAACAGAAGGAGCCTTCACCGTGAGGTCTAATCCCTTGCTATTTAATGTTCTAATCTCTACTGAAACTTTTTTATTCGAAAAAACACCATTTGCCTTTCCAAAACCTGTCATCGATTGCATCATCGTTTCATAACTTTAGTCTAATAATAAATCTGCATCAATTCCCTCGTTTTGCTCTTTTACAAATAATGCAATATCACTGATTATTTGCGCTTTTCGTTGATCATTTTCTTTGGAAAGATTCTCCACATATTCCTTCAAGTACAACTGAGCTTCTAGCAATTGATTTTCTGCAAAAGGTCCAGACATGTTTTCCAGAATTGTCAAACATTCCAACGCCTGCATGAAGTCACCTTCAGTGGAAAGTGATACAATTTCTGCTAAAAATGGGCTAAAATCTTGTTTACTATTCCAAACACATGTCAAGAGTTGTAATCGTAAAGTTGGAGATTTTTCATCTAGAATGAATTGCATGAGCGTTTCCACTTTTTCTTCGGATTGAATATCCGCAATTAATTTCAAAATTGCTTGCTCCACTTGGATGAGTGGTGATTTTCGGAGCACATCAATTAACAGAGGAAATACATGCATATTCCCGGATTCCTCAATTTGGTGTATCGCCGACATGGCAATATGTTGCTCCGAAGACGTTAATTCATCTTGCCATTGTTTCAATTTTAGTGCGTCGACTTTTTTTGATGCCATAGAGGCGAAATTACAAAAACCCAATGGGATTAAGAAATCTATAGAATTGTACATGAAACATTTTGATTCTTTTTTCGTATCACCTCACATGCGCAACAAACAAATAATCAAAGTTTTAAAATGGACAGCTTCAATTGTTTTGAGTATTTCCATTCTCTTCACATCCTGCTTATACATCTTTAAAGATCAGATTGTTGGGATAGTTTTGGATGAAGTGAATAGCAAATTGAAACAACCTATTCAAACGAAAGAGGTCGAACTCACCTTTTGGTCTACCTTTCCAAATTTAGAAGTTGACATGAAAGAGGTCTATTTGCAAAGTGCTCTCCCAAATAGTAAGGCAACCGACACCTTGCTTTTTACAAATCACCTTTATTTGAAGTTCAGCCCCTTTGATCTTTTTGACGGAAATTACGAAGTAAAATCTATACATATTTCGCCGGGAAAAGCGAAGTTGCATGTCAACAACAAAGGAGAAGCAAATTATGACATTCTAAAACCTTCAGATGACAGTGATGATGATTTTCTATTGAAACTTAACGCCATTACGTTTGAACAGTTTGACTTAACGTATCAAAACGACTTAACCCATCAGCATATCGAGACTACCATGGAAAAAGTAGACTTTACCGGAAATTTCTCTGAAAAAGAATTCGACTTAAGTACACAAGGTGAAATTAACTTAAAAAAGTTACGAAATGGTGAAGTCACTTTACTTTCAAATAAAGATATAGCTTATGATGTTAAGCTTAAAGTCAACAATGAGCTCGAAGCCATAACATTGGCCCCTTCGACAATCAAAGTTGAAAACTTGCCTTTTCAGGTTGCTGCTTCGTTAGACAAAGACAGTATGAATTTCAAAGTAGAATCACAACAAATTTTACTGACCGACATGATTCATGAATTTCTATCAGATCAAGAGAGAGAAGTTAAAAAAATGCAAGGTGAGGGTGTGATCAATTTTGTACTTACCGGAAAAGGAGGGTCGAAAAAAGAGGATAAAACAGAAATTCAATGTTCGTTCGGTGTAAAAAATGGACGTTTAATCGAACCTTATAAGAAAACGACTTTATCTGATATTTCGCTCGATGGGTACTACAGCAACGCGGGAGAGGAAGGAAATGAATTATTAGCGATTCGCGAATTTCAGTGTACCTCTGCAAGCGGTCCTTTTTCTGGAGATCTAAAAGTTACGCACTTTACAAATCCAAAAATTGAAGGGAAAGCAAAAGGGAAAATAGACCTAGGTGTGGTGCAAGACATTTTTCAACCTGCGGGAATTGAAAGCATGAATGGGCAATTGGAAGTCGATGGAACTTTTGATGTTCAAAACGAATCCAAACGAGATGACATGAAAATTTCTTCTCTTTCTGCTAAAATTGATGTATCGAATGCGCTGATTAAACTCGAGGGTGAAAAAAATGCATACAAGCAAATTCAAGCAGGTATTTACATGACTGGAAATAATCTTCGCTTCACACATGCTCGTCTCAACTACGGGAGCAGCGATATGCAAGTAGTTGGTGAAGTAAGAGATTTTGTGGACTATGTTTCTGGTAAAAAACAGTTAAAGCCCATGCTAACCTTAAATTGTAAAAACTTAAACTTGGATGAATATTTTTCTTCCGAAGATGCAACAGAGCCAAATTCATTCTTGCTTCCAGAAGATATTTCAGGAGTTGTAAATGTGAACGCTCATAAAGTCATTTACGATCAACATCACTTCAATCAACTCACGGCTTCCATTAAGATTGACGATAAGAACATCAATGTCCCTCAGTTTTATGCTCAAAATGCAGAGGCTGGCTGGAAAGGAAATATTCATATTATTGAAAAAACACCTTCGCAACTTCAACTTTCAGGAAATCTTACTACCAATCAAGTAGAGTTGAAAAAACTTTTTGGAGAATGGCATAATTTGTATCAAGACAATTTAACGAGTGAGCACATTGTTCATGGAAAAGCAATGCTTAATGTTAATTTTGACTTACCATTCGACGCAGTAAAAGAGGAAGTGAATTTCGACGAAATGAAAGCGACCATGCGCTTATCAATAACCAACGGGCGATTCCGCAATATTCCATTGTTCAAGGAAATGACCAGCAGCATGAAAACCAATGCCTCTAAACTATTCTTAGGAAAAAGAAATATCGACTACTTGGACGGAAAGCTAGCGGATGTTACGATACCGAATTTAGAAAATACCATTTCGATTAGCAATGGAAACATCATCATTCCAAAAATGACCATTAACTCTTCTGCTATGCAGGTCGAGCTGACAGGCGTTCATGGTTTTAATGACATCATTGATTATAGAGTTGAATTAAACGCTCGAGATTTAAGAGATGTAGAACGACAATCCGAGTTTGGAGAAATAGAGTATGAGGAAAATGGAACTCGGTTGTTTTTACATGTTTCTGGGCATTTGGATAATCTTAATTTTTCTTGGGATAAAGGAGCTCATAAAGAGCAAGTTAAAGAGAATTTAAAAGAAGAGAAAGAAGAAATAAAAGCCATGCTAAAAAGTGAATTCGGTTTGTTTAAAAAGGATTCTACCGTTAAGAAGTACGAGCCCAAGCAGGCCGCCAAAGAAGAAATAAAGATTACATTTGGACAAAAATCTACCCAACAAGATCCAAAACCCGAGGATAAGCAAAAAGAGAAAAAAGAAGGTCTTTTGAAAAAAACCATGAAAAGTTGGAAATCAGCGGAAGAAGAGGAAGAAAAGCAAGTAACGACTTTTAAAATTGGAGGTTAATCGCGTAATTTTGAAATAATATTCGTGGTTGAAAAACCCTCTTTTAACGGAATAGTTCTCACACTACCCCCGTTTTGTTTGACAATCCTGGAACCAACAATATAAGATGGATTATTTTCATCTTCTTGAATTGCGTCATAGTCGCCACCTTTTACCAATACATCAGGGACTAAATTCTCAATGAGTTCGCGTGGAGTTTGTTCGTCGAATATTACCACGAGATCTACCATTCCAAGGCTAGCCAACACAAATGAACGAGAATCCTGCGTATTTATGGGTCTTTCTGGAGATTTATTCAAACCACGAACAGATCCGTCACTGTTAAGTCCAACAATTAAGCGATTTCCAAGTTGGGCTGCTTCCGCTAAATAATAGACATGGCCATGATGTAAAATATCAAAACAGCCGTTTGTGAATACTAATTTCTCCCCTTTCATACGCCAACCTTCGCACAGAAGTTGAGCCTGCTCAATACTCACAATTTTATTTGTAATAAAAGTCAACCTATCGATCATCTGTGGAATATGTTTTAGGTAAAAAATACAGTGAAATTAAGCCCATGACCACCATAATTACCGCTTGAGAGGCCCAAATGAGCATACCGAGCGCATTAGCCACAGCCAAAGATTGATCTGGGTTTTCGTTTCCAAGGTAATAAGCTGTTACGAAACCTACCAATAGCGGATACATTCCGATGCCTCCGTTGGTAAAAGATATTCCAAGTGAGCCGGCAATGAAAGCAACCATAATCCCTTCAAACGGAACATTTTTGGTATCCTCAAGTGCAAAATATGGGAGCGCAAACATCACAATATAACAGCCCCAAATTAAGAGTGAGTGACCTATGTAATACCAAGGATGCTGTAACTTAAAAATTGAGAATAAGCCTTCAATCAATGATTTAGCAAACTGGAAAATCTTTAGTCGAACGGATTTAATTAGCAAGAGAATTCCAACTATAATGACAAAGAACCCGATGCCTATTGGCAACAAATAGTTTGAAGATGAATCGTTTTTTTCTACCCCAAATTGAACGAGCATAGCCTTGTATAATTGCCAAAAATCGTCTTGAGCAACGGCAATAGTAATCAAGGTAATAACACCTAAA
Source organism: uncultured Lishizhenia sp. (assembly GCA_964562965.1). GTDB lineage: Bacteria > Bacteroidota > Bacteroidia > Flavobacteriales_D > Crocinitomicaceae > UBA952. The sequence continues at coordinate 8,251 of CAZLVX010000002.1, read as the reverse complement.
ATGAAAACATCTACAATTCTCTCCGTGATAATGGTGCCAAAAGATTTAGTGAAAGGAATATTATCGGATCGTTGAAGCATTAGTGCCCGAGAAGCTTCACCGGCTCTTGGAATTGTCAAATTTACAATGTAACCAATCATTAAGGAATGGTAACGATTCCATGCATTAGATTTAAATCCCATCGGTTCTAAGGTGTATTTCCAACGTTCTGCTCTCGACCAATACGATATTACGCCAAGAACTAACGAAATCGAAACAATCAAATAATCTGCTTCTCTCAAGGCTTTTTTAAAGGAAGTCATGGCCGCTTCCGACATTTGATCAAAGAAATACCAAGTAAGATAAATTCCGAATGCCAATGGCAATCCGACTTTTAGAAACCACTTAAGGTATCTAATCATACCAAGAGATTCGTTGCCTCGTCTGGGAAAACCAACGAAGGTTTGAAATTCTTCGCTTCTTCAAAGTCCATCATAGCATACCCAATGATAATAATCACATCGCCAACAGCAACACGCCTTGCCGCTGGGCCATTCAAGCAAATGGTTCCTGTGTCTCTCTTCCCTTTAATGACATAAGTTTCAAATCGTTCTCCGTTGTTGATGTTTACAATCTGAACTTTTTCACCTTCGATGATGTTAGAAGCCTCCATCAATGACTCGTCAACGGTAATAGAACCTATATAATTTAGATCCGCTTGTGTCACGCGAACTCGGTGTATTTTGGATTTTAAAACTTGTATATACATAGTTAAATTACGCGGCAAAAATAAAGCAAATAAACGGATTACACCAAAATGTTATCAATTAGTCTAACTCCCTCACAATACGCAGCAATAAAACAAACCACTGGTTCCTCCCAAGATGCAGCGGGCAACAGTGTGTTTTCATTCATAAACTCAAGATACTCCAAAGATAAAGAACCTGAAGAAAAAAATGATATTGCATCAGTTTTTACATCGAGGATGGAAGATGTATTTTTTCTTTCCTTGATAAACGAAAGTGTTTTCCAAATTATTAATGCCTCTTCAAGCCCTTCTGGAGATAATCGTTTATTACGACTGCTTAATGCCAATCCCACCTCACTTCTCCACGTTTCACACGCAACAATTTCAATTGGAAATTGATAATGCTTTACAAGCATCCTGATTATTGCCAGCTGCTGGTAATCTTTTTTACCGAAATATGCTCGAGTTGGTTGGACCAATCGAAATAAATTATGGACCACATGCACGACACCATCAAAATGTCCTGGTCGATATTTACCCTCCATTAATGAAGCAAGGTAACCAAGGGGCATTGGTTCAAAAAAAATATCATGTGCGTAAACTTCAGATACTTCCGGTTGAAACACATAAACATTTGAAAGATTACTAAGAAGTTTTAAGTCCTCTTCTAAGTTGCGCGGATAGTTGGCTAAGTCGTCCGGATTATTGAACTGCGTAGGGTTAACAAAAATACTTACAACTGCATAATCGTTTTCTTTTGCAGCGCGCTCGATTATAGCAAGATGGCCTTCATGCAATGCTCCCATGGTTGGAACAAACCCAAGCGATTGGTTTTGGAAATTCATTTTTCCAATTTTGAGCACTAAATCATTAAGCGATAATAAGGTCATTCAGTGAGATGTAAAGGACAAAGCTATAGCTTTTTATGAATGTTCATTTATATTTCGTAACTTTGTCGCCTAATTTCACAGATGGAAAAGAAACGAATCCTGTTTATTACGCAAGAAATTTTCCCTTTTCTTCCCAAAAACGAACTTTCAAATACTGCCAGAAGACTTCCTCAAGTCATTCAAGAAAGTGGTAAGGAGATACGTGTATTCACCCCGAGATTTGGTGTTATAAACGAAAGAAGGCATCAACTTCATGAAGTTATTCGTCTTTCGGGATTAAATATTTGCATTGACGATCACGATCATCCTTTATTAATTAAGGTAGCTTCTGTTGCTGCAGCTAAAATGCAAGTGTACTTTATCGATAACGACGAGTATTTCAAAAGAAAATCGACATTAGTAGATGATAACGGAGCCTTTCACGTTGATAACGACGAAAGAGCAATGTTTTTCTGTCGAGGCGTTTTAGAGACGGTTAAAAAACTAGGTTGGCAACCAGATGTAATTCATTGTCACGGTTGGTTAACTGGAATTATGGGATTATACATCAAGCATTCGTTCAATAAGGATCCACATTTCAAGGACACTAAGGTTGTGTATAGCATGTACAACGAACGTTTCGATACACCGTGGGACGCTCGATTTGCTGAAAAATTAATATTCGATGGTTTTCCTAAAGAAATTGCCGAAAAGTTTTCAGCCACAGATTTCATCAGCCTTGTTAAATCAATGATTTCTTTTTGTGACGGTGTGAATATTGCGTCCGAACAACTCGATGCAGATTTACAAACTGTTTTTAATGACGCGAGTTGCCTGAAACAAGGATATGTTGCTGAAGAAAATCAAGCAACGGAAATTGGTAGTCTTTTTGACAGCGTAATTGCTGGAAATGTTCTGGCATAAGTTTTTTGATGACGTGCCAATGAAAAATAGTGTTCTACTCCTTTTTACTCTCCTCTTATTTCTTGCTTCGTGCAAAAAAAAAGAAAGTATTGCAGGAAAAGACATTATTGACGAACAGGAATACCTCAACAGTACAACTGATACTTTAGATTTAATTACCTATACAATTGAAGAGGATTCAACAATTACAGATAACCCTGCAAATGCTGTTTTAGGAAGTTACATCGATCCTAAATTTGGAAAATTAGAAGCCTATTTTTACACCCAATTTAGATTGGCAACTCTAAATCCGGATTTCGGAGATATCAGCTCAATAAAAGTAGATTCGTTCATCTTGGCACTTGAATATGCCGGATACTATGGAGATTTGGGTGCGCAAACCTTTCAGGTATTGGAAATGGATGAATCGATTTACCTCGACTCTACTTATTATGCGTTTAGTGATAAAAACACGAAAGGTTCCACATTGATTCCTGCAGGTAAGGAAACTATTTTACCAAAACCTAACGATAAAACAGTTATAGGTGAAGATACTGTAGATTCACAATTACGGATTCCGTTAGACACAAATTTTGCCAAGTATTTAATCACAGAGGCGGAAAGTGGAAGTGCAAGTTTCTCCAGTAATGAGAATTTCGTTAATTTCTTTAAAGGGTTAAAAGTTAAAACGCAAAACACCAATCAATCTGTAGGTCAAGGAGCAATCTTTTATTTTAACCTAAACGATCCAGCTTCAAAAGCTACGATATATTTTACCCAAGGAGGGGTAAGTAAATCCTATGATTTATTGATAAATTCAAGCTGTGCGGATTTCAACCATGTGAATATTCAAAATACGAATTATCCAATTCAAGCTGTGCTCTCCGATTCAACAAAAGGAATGACAGAATTTTACGCACAAGCCTTCAAACATAGGGCAGTAGTTAAGGTACCAGGGATTGAAAACCTACCTGAAAATATAATCGTTCATCGCGCTGAAATGACCTTGCCAATTCAATTTCAAACGGGTTATCGATTTAAACCGGGTTCTTTCTTATCCGTATCAACGAAGATAAAATCTACCGATAATAACCTTACAGCATTACCCAGTTTGGGAGAGTATTCAGACACTAAAAAACATTTCAAAATAGACCTCAAAAATTACATTCAAGCAGTACATAACGGAGATATTGAAAATACAGGGGTTTATTTGTCTCCAAGATTTTTCATTAACTCAGCAGAGCGTGTCGTTTTTAATGGCAAAAACACTACGAACAAGAACAAACCTAAACTAATTATAACCTATTCTACATTTTAAACTATGTGCGGAATTGTTGCCTATATCGGAAAAAAAGAAGCTTTTCCTGTTGTATTGAAAGGACTGAAGCGATTGGAGTACCGTGGTTATGACAGTGCTGGAGTGGCACTGTTACACGATGGAAAACTCAATATTTACAAACGCGCTGGAAAAGTTTCGGTCTTAGAAGATTATGCAGCTCAATTTGATGTGAAAGGGAATGCTGGCATTGGGCATACACGTTGGGCAACGCATGGACTTCCAAATGACGTAAATGCACATCCTCATTACTCAATGGATGGTTCGGTTGCGTTAATTCACAATGGAATTATTGAGAACTACGACATTCTAAAAAAAGAATTAATCAACGAGGGATATACCTTTCGGAGTGAAACAGACACTGAAGTGTTGGTGCATCTTGTTGATCATATTTCAAAAAAAGAAGGTGTTTGGTTTGGTGAAGCACTTCGCATTGCCCTAAATCACGTAGTGGGAGCATATGCCATTGTTGCGATTTCTAAGAATTTTCCGAATCGTTTAGTTGCTGCTCGTAAAAGTAGTCCGCTTGTGGTGGGGATGGGAACTGAGGGTGACTTTTATTTAGCCTCTGATGCCACACCTATAGTAGAATACACAAAAGATGTTGTGTACCTAGACGATGAAGAAATTGCAGTTATTGACTTAGAGACAGGATTTAAGCTCTACAATATCAAGGACCAACAAAAAACGCCTTACATCCAAAAATTAGAGTTGGAATTAGAGGCCTTGGAAAAAAGTGGTTACGAGCATTTCATGTTAAAAGAAATTCATGAGCAACCACGTTCTATCCACGATTGCTTTAGAGGAAGATTGAATGCTACCGATGGATGGGTTTCATTAGGTGGTGTCAGAGCATACGAGCAAAAAATGATTCAGGCAAATCGCCTTATTTTTGTAGCCTGCGGCACCTCTTGGCATGCAGGACTTGTAGGAGAATACTTGATTGAAGACCTAGCAAGGATTAATGTTGAGGTAGAATATGCCAGTGAGTTTAGGTACAGAAACCCAATATTAACAGAAAACGATGTTGTTATTGCTATATCACAATCCGGAGAAACAGCAGATACACTTGCCGCTATAGAATTAGCAAAATCAAAAGGTGCAACGGTTTTAGGAATTTGTAATGTCGTAGGTTCGTCCATTTCTCGTGCAACACATGCAGGCTCGTACACGCACGCTGGTCCTGAGATTGGTGTGGCTTCTACGAAAGCCTTTACAGCTCAAGTAACCATTCTCACTTTGATGGCTCTATCCCTAGGTCGTAAAAAAGGAACCATCAGCGAATGGGATTTCCAACGACTTCTAACCGAATTGGAAACCCTACCTGAATTAGTTAAGAAAGTATTAGCGACAAACGCTCACATTGAAAAAATTGCAGCAAAATACAAGGATGCCAACAATGCACTTTACCTAGGACGGGGGAATTTATTCCCAGTAGCTTTGGAAGGAGCGTTGAAGTTGAAGGAGATTTCATATATTCACGCTGAAGGTTACCCTGCCGCAGAAATGAAACACGGACCTATCGCCTTAATTGACGAGAATATGCCCGTTTTTGTTATCGCAACAAAAGGGAATTCGTACGAGAAAGTTGTTTCAAACATTCAGGAAGTCAAAGCAAGAAAAGGAAAAATCATCGCTATTGTAACGGAGGGTGATGAACAAGTTGAAGGAATGGCAGATGACGTCATTGCTATCCCAGAAGTAAATGACCACTTGGCACCGCTTGTAGCTACCGTTCCACTTCAATTACTTTCTTACCATATCGCCGTAATGCGTGGATGCAACGTGGATCAGCCACGTAATTTAGCGAAATCGGTGACGGTGGAGTAATCTATATAATTCTCTCAACCTTTTTCATTTTAATCTGTTCAACCAACTATGAAAACTAAAAAAGGTATTGCTATTCTCGGCTCAACAGGCTCTATCGGTACTCAAGCGCTGGATGTGCTCTCCCTTTACCCTGAACAATTTGAATTAGAAGTGCTTACAGCTGGTAAAAATGCTGATTTATTAATTGAACAAGCGCTCAAATTCAAACCAAATACCGTTGTCATCACTGAAGAAACGCTTTATCAGAAAGTAAAAGATGCTTTGTGGCACGAAGATATTCATGTGTATACCGGCGAAGATGCATTATGTCAGGTAGTTGAATCAACACAAGTAGATGTAGTCCTGACTGCACTTGTTGGATATGCTGGATTGAAACCGACTATTCATGCTATTTCGGCAGGTAAAAATATTGCGCTTGCAAACAAAGAAACTTTAGTGGTTGCTGGCGAGTTAATTACAAAATTAGCAAGAGAAAAAGGGGTTAATATTTATCCTGTAGATTCTGAACATTCTGCTATATTTCAGTGCTTGGTGGGTGAATTTCATAATAAAATTGAAAAAATTTATTTGACAGCTTCGGGTGGGCCATTTCGTGGAATGAACACAGAGCAGTTAAAACAAGTCAGTCTAGAACAAGCATTGAAACACCCGAATTGGTCAATGGGAGCTAAAATTACCATAGATTCTGCAACTTTAATGAATAAAGGGTTAGAGGTTATTGAAGCAAAATGGTTATTTAATTTATCCGCCTCACAGATTGATGTGGTGGTGCATCCTCAATCTATAATTCACTCACTGGTGCAATTCGAGGATGGAAGCATGAAAGCACAGATGGGCCTTCCTGATATGAAGTTACCCATTCAATATGCCCTGACGTATCCATCACGATTAAAGACTCCTTACCCGCGCTTTAATTTTTTAGATTACCCTCAATTGACATTCGAGCAACCGGATCGAACTGCATTTAGAAACTTAAATCTAGCATATAAAGCAATGGATTTAAAAGGAACTGCGGCTTGCACCTTAAATGCCGCGAATGAAATCGCCGTTGATGCTTTTCTTAACAAGCGAATTGCTTTTTTAGAAATTGCCCAATTAAACGAAGCAGTAATGGATGCAATAACTAATACCTTAATCCCGAAATTAGCCGATTATGTCACTGCTGATTTATTGGCGAGAGAAAAAGCAAACGAACTTTTAAAATAAAGGCATAATTTTAGTTCAATAGCAAAAAAACGTATCATGAAAAATTACCTGTTGCTCTGCTTATTTATTCTTCCAATCGTTCTTTTTGGCCAGAAAACAACTCTTTCCTTATCTGTACGAACTCCTTATTGCGGAGGGGCAAAACCTACACCCGAAATTGCTGCAGGAACCACAAGAAGCTTTGGAAATCAACGCCTGATTATTCAATACCAAAAAACAAATGAAGTTAATTCCGGAAAATGGAACAGTATGGAAATAAAAGTTGACTCTAATGGAAATTGGAAAGGTAAAATTCCAAAAAAATCCAACATTCGCATCTTTTTAGCGGATCAATTCTTGAGCCTTTCAGAATTAAAATCTAAATATTCGCTTTCGGATACTAAGCGTTACACCTTGAAAGACGATGATGCAATAGAACTATGGAAAAGTAATCCCATTTTTGAAAAGTCAGCGAAGGAGCTAAAAAAATCCCTTCAAATTGAATTACTAGAAGCTTGCTTTGTTGGATTAAATCCATGTTACTGGTATTCAGGACCCAAACCACGCTGATAATTCGTTACTTTTTCTTGTAGTGCCAAAAGGTAAAATCAGTTTCGTGTTTATCATCCGCTTCATGGTAACCTATCTTCGATTTCTCCCATAAAGATTCGTCAAAATCAGGAAAAAAAGTATCTGCTCCATAGACCTTATTTACGGTTGTAATAAACATTTCCTGAAGTAGTTCTGACATTAAGGCCAAGCGGTAAACCTCACCACCTCCAATGATAAATAAAGTGCGCGAGTCTTCGTTTTTAAAATGGGAAAAACATTCGTCCAAGGAGTGGAAAACAAGGCAATCTTCCGCTTGAAATGATTTATTGTGTGTTAAGATTACATTTTGTCTGCCGGGCAGTGGTCGGAACTTTTCTGGTATTGAATCGTAATTTTTTCTACCCATAACGACAATTTGACCTTTGGTAGTTTCCTTAAAAAACTGCATATCTGCGGGAAGATGCCACATTAAATCGTTATCTCGGCCTATTCCTTTTTCCAAATCTACAGCTACTATTAGCGATACCTTCATCATACCGCCACAGCTGCTTTAATATGTGGATGTGGATCGTAATTCAATAACTCGAAATCTTCAAATTTGAATTCAAAAATGTCAGTCACATCAGGATTAATTTTCATTTGTGGCAATGGTCGAAAATCGCGCGACAACTGCAATTTCGCTTGGTCTAAGTGGTTCAGGTAAAGATGAGCATCACCAAGCGTGTGCACAAAATCTCCCGCTTTTAATCCACATACTTGGGCCATCATCATGGTGAGTAGTGCATAAGAAGCAATATTGAAGGGAACCCCAAGAAAAGTGTCGGCACTGCGTTGATAAAGTTGACAACT
>CAZLVX010000001.1:57748-64881 GCA_964562965.1 uncultured Lishizhenia sp. | reverse complement strand
GAACAAAAAGCCTATTTTGATTTTTCAAAAAAAATCTGGAATTGGCGTAAAGGCAAATCGGTAATTCACTCGGGAGCATTTACTCAATTTCTTCCTCAAAACAATGTTTACGTCTATTTTAGGCACAACGAAAATGAGACGGTTATGGTAATTCTAAATAATTCATCTGGGGAACAAAGGGTCGATCCAAAACGATTTTCTGAAGTCATCAACAAAAAGAAATATGGTGTTGAGGTGATATCAGGAGAAAAAATCGACTTCGATAAGGACATTAAAATTTCAGGGAAAACAGCGTATATTTTAGAATTGAAGTAAAGTAAGCGTCAAAGATTCATTATTTTTACCATGTCATGAGGTATTTACTGTTAGGCTTGTTGTTTTTTTCATTTGGACTTGTTGCCCAAAACAAAAGCAGAAGTTTTAGTGATATTGAACGTATCAATAACCGAATAAAAATAACTGTCAACGATGGCGAATACTATATTTCAGCGTACACCAAAAAGATCGTAGAATGTAGTTTTATTCCAAACGGACAGAAGCAACAATCTAATTCACATACTATATCTGTAGCTCCGAAGCAACACATGACCTTAGAGGTAAACCGGTTACGTAAGGTAGCGTATATCAGTACGGGTGAAATTTTAGTAAAAGTGAATTTTTCTCCTTTTAAAATCACGTATTTACATGACGGTTACGAGTTAATTTCAGAACGTTGGGGTTATGAAAAAGACGGAAATCTTGAAAAAATTCAGTTTAATATTGATAAGGACGAAATATTATACGGCGGCGGAGCACGTGCCCTCGGAATGAATAGGAGAGGGAATAAACTTCAATTGTACAACCGGGCACATTATGGTTACGAAGAGAAGTCTGTCTTAATGAATTATACCATTCCGATGGTGTTAAGTAGCAAACGTTACGCTATCCACTTTGATAATCCCCAAATTGGCGCTCTAGATTTAGATTCGAAAGGTGAAAATTTACTGACTTATGAGACTATCGGAGGTAGAAAAGTGTACCAAGTAATCATCGGAGAAGACTGGAAAGACCTCACAAAGGAATACACGTACTTGACGGGAAGACAACCTCTTCCTCCTCGTTGGATGTTTGGTAATTTTGCCAGTCGTTTTGGTTATCATTCTGAAGAGGAGGCAAGGAATGTTGTTCAACAATACAAGGATGAAAAAATACCTTTAGACGCAATTATTTTTGATTTGTATTGGTTTGGAAAAGACATTCAGGGGACTTTAGGGAATCTATCTTTTTATCGGGATTCCTTTCCCAATGGAGAGCAGATGATTTTTGATTTCAGGAAAGAAAATGTTAAAACAGTACTTATCACTGAACCATTTATTTTAACGACCTCATCGAAATGGAAAGAAGCGGTTGAAAAGGAAATTTTGGCTGTGGATAGTTTAGGGAAACCTTTTACTTATGATTTCTACTTCGGAAACACGGGACTTATTGACCTATTTAAACCCAATGCTAGGGAATGGTTTTGGGATATTTATAAAGGCTTGCTGCAAAATGGGGTAGAAGGTTTTTGGGGAGACCTAGGCGAACCAGAAGTGCATCCCGCTAAATTACTACATGGGGGAAATATACCTGCAGATGAAGTTCATAATATTTATGGTCATGAATGGGCAAAATTAATAGCTGAAGGTTACAAAAAAGATTTCCCTCAAAAACGTCCGTTTATTCTTATGCGTTCTGGGTATTCTGGGACACAACGCTACGGTATTATTCCATGGTCAGGAGATGTAAACAGAACATGGGGTGGACTTAAACCACAGATGGAAATCACCATGCAAATGGGAATGCAGGGAATTCCATACATGCACTCGGATTTGGGAGGTTTCGCAGGTGCAAATGACGATTCGGAACTATACACACGCTGGTTGCAATATGGAGTCTTTCAACCCGTTTTTCGTCCGCATGCGCAAGAGGAAGTTGCTGCTGAACCAATTTTTAAAGATCCTGAAACAAAGCGAAGAGCGAAAGAAGCGATTGAATTAAGGTATGCACTGTTACCCTATAATTACAGTTTGGCTTTTGCTAATCATATGGAAGGAACACCTCTGATGCGTCCGGTTTTTATGGTGGACAGCGCTGAGCATTGGTCCGAAACACTATCGGATGCCTACATGTGGGGAGATGCTTTTTTTGTGAAACCTATTACAGAGAAGTTGACAAAAAAATATTCCTACTTTCAGTTACCAAAACAATCCACTTGGTTTGATTTTTACACAGGGAAAAAAGTTAGAGTAGGAGTGGAAGGAGCGTCTCTTCCCAATTACATAGCAGCGGAAAACACAATGGAACATTTGCCGGTGTACGTGCGATCGGGCTCTTTTATTCCGATGGCGAATTCTACTTATTTTTCAACGGAATCATACAATCCAAATGATGTAAGTGTTCATTTTTATGTAGACGAAGCACTGAAAAAGAGCGGAGGAATTTGGTTCGAAGACGATGGGATAACATCAAGTTCTCTTCAGGATGGTCAATACCAACTTATTAGTTTTAACTATGAGCGCAAGAAGAAATTCGGAGATATCAATGTTCAGTCTATTTCATTAGCGAATTCCAAATTTGTTGAGCAAAGTACACTGGTCATTCATCTCGCTGATGAAAAACCTGAAAAAATAAAAATTAATAATAAGAAAACTCAATTTCAAATCGCTGACGATGGGACCATTTCGATTCCCCTTACTGCTGATTTATTGAAAAAAGGTCATATTCTCCTTTACTGGAAATAAATTTTTCAATGTGTCATAATGACATTAAGAAAAAAAAGATATATTTGAACCAACTAAACATGTGAACTATGAAAAAAATTATAGCTTCAATTTTTATTGTAATCCTAGTATCTATTGTAGGATACGCGCAATCAACCGTAATTTCAGGTTCTGTAAAAGATCCCCTGGGCAAGCCGGTGTTCAATGCTACAATAGTGTTGGAGGGTAAAAATGTAGGAGCAAGGACCGATGATGAAGGTAAATTTAAATTTACAGCAACAGGATCAGGAACCTTTACCTTATCATGTAGATTTGTGGATTTTGAATCCCTCAGTGAACAGATTGAGCTAAAAGGAGGAACGGTAACTGTTGATTTTACCTTTAATAAAAATCCAAAAGGATTAAACGAGGTGGTACTTATCGGTTATGGTACAACACGAACAAAAGATTTGACAGGATCTGCTGTCGTAATCAATGAAAAGAATTTTACGCAAGGTTCAATGTCAACACCTGAGCAGTTGATTATGGGTAAAGTTTCCGGATTGAAAATCAACACTAACGATGGTGCTCCTGGATCTGGAAGCACTTTAAGATTACGAGGAGGAACTTCAATTAATGCAAGTAATGATCCGTTAATTGTTGTTGATGGGGTACCATTAGATAATGGTGGAATTGCCGGAGCAGCCAATCCGCTTTCATTGATAAATCCAAATGATATTGCTTCATTTGTCGTACTAAAAGATGCTTCCGCAACGGCAATCTATGGTTCTCGAGCAGCTAATGGTGTCATTTTAATTACTACAAAGAGAGGTAGCAGTGGAAAAACACCATTAAAAGTTATATTTGACTCAAAACATTCCTTATCAACTGTTGCAAAGTATGCGGATGTATTGTCAGGAGATAGTTTACGGAGTTTAGTCATGAGGAGAGGAAATCCAACGCAACAAGCGTTATTGGGAACTGCAAATACTGATTGGCAACGTGAAGTTTTTCGACCTGCTTATGTCACAGACAATAACGTTTCATTAACTGGTGGAATTGAAGGTTTACCCTATAGATTATCTTTTGGAAATAGATTAGAGAATGGTGTCTTAACGCGCGATCAATTTCAGCGAAATTCACTTTCATTGAGCTTAACACCAAGTTTTTTCAAAGATGTAGTGCAGCTCGAAGTAAACAATAAATTGGTAAACACACGTTCGTTTTTCGCTAATCGCGGTGCACTTGGTGCAGCTTATTTTGATCCAACTCAACCTGTTTATTCTGACACTACCACCTATGGCGGTTACTTTGAATGGATAGACAACAATGGAAAACCAAATACGCTTTCGGCACGAAATCCTGTTGGTTTACTTTGGCAAAGAGAGGACAGAAGCAACGTCTGGCGTTACATTGGAAATGCAAAAGTTACGCTAAAAGTTCCTCAAATTGAAGGTCTTAAAGCTGTTGTGAACGGAGGTATCGATCAAGCTGAAGGTACAGGATTTACGATTACTCCGGCAAGTTCTGCATCTGGTTATTTTTCTCAAGGTTCATACAGCGAATACAGAAGTAATAAGGGAAATAAATTAGTGGAGGCTTACCTTAATTATAACAACGGAAAAATTGGGGTTACACGAAATGCGTTGGTCGACTTAACAGCTGGTTATAGCTACCAAGATTGGTACAGTGCAAGTCCAAATTGGGCAACATATAACGAAGCGCAAGACTCTGTTATTTTTCCAGCAGCAGAAAATCCATTTTTCACCAAAAACGCACTTCTTTCCTTTTATTCACGTGGAATTCTTACCTTAAAGGATCGTTATGTGATTAATGCATCTCTTCGCTATGATGGTTCTTCCCGCTTTAGTCCGCAAACACGTTGGGGATTATTTCCAGCTGTTTCCGCAGCTTGGGTAGTGACGGATGAACCTTTCTTAAAGAATTTCAAGCAACTAAACATGTTGAAATTGCGCGCTGGATACGGTGTAACAGGTCAACAAGATGGTATTGGTGATTATGCTTATATTTCAAATTACTTTATCGGTGGTCAAACTGCACAATATATTTTTGGACCAGATACCTTATTGGTGTTTAGACCTTCAGGGTTCGATGCCAATTTACGTTGGGAAACAACAACCTCTTACAATATAGGTCTTGACTTTGGAATTTTGAAAGATAGATTCTCCGGTTCAGTTGATGTTTATCGTAAAATAACGACCGATTTACTTGCAGTTGTGCCTGTAGCAGCGGGTACTAATTTTACAAATGAAATCCTAACCAACGTTGGAAGCATGCAAAATCAAGGAATTGAATTTTCTATCAACGCAGGACTATTTGCGAATAAGAATTCTCGTCTAGATTTAATGGCCAATGCTTCACACAACATTAACCGTGTGGTTAAATTATCTCAAATCGAAGATCCAGATGCTGTTGGTGTTCAAGTTGGTGGTATCTCAGGTGGAATCGGAAACACCGTTCAAGTTCACAGAGTTGGTTACCCGACATTCTCCTTCTTATTATACGAGCAAATTTATGATGAAAACGGAATGGTCATTCAAGTTGGACAGCAAGCTGACATCGATATAAATAACGATGGTCAAATTACGGCGGCAGACAAGTGGAAAGATATTCACGCTTATGTGGACAGAAATGGTGATGGTCTTATCAATATTAAAGACCGCTATATTTATGATCAGTCAGTTCCTGATTGGTTCTTAGGTCTTTCTTTGAATTACCAGTATAAAAATTGGTCATTTGGTGCTTCAATGCGAAGTGAATTAGGTGGACATATCTACAATAACATTCATTCAAATGCCGGAACGTTTCAATCAGTTAACGGAACACAAGGGTATTTAAACAACATCAGTTCGTTGTATTACGAAGATGAAATTCAAAAAATTGCAACGAATCAATTATTGAGTGATCATTACATGGAAAAAGCTGATTTTCTTCGTATGGATTTCTTTAGCGTTGGTTACAATTTTGGTAAATTAAAGTATTTCGGAGAAAAAGTAGGATTGAACGCTACTTTCGTAATTAACAACGTATTCGTGTTGACTAATTATTCTGGGTTAGATCCAGAAATAGGTGGAGGGATTGATAACAACATTTATCCGCGACCACGTGTTTATTCATTGAATTTATCATTTGATTTTTAATTGTTTGTGCCATGAAAAAAACAATTTTCCCATCCCTTTTGATTGCAGCAGTAGCACTTGCATCCATCACATCTTGCAAGAAACAGCTAAATCAAACACCCATGTATGGATTGAATGCTGAAAAAGTTTACAGCGATCCTAACAATTACATCAATGTGCTAGCAAAGTTATACTCTGGTTTGTCTATGACGGGAATCCAAGGTCCTGCAGGAGCTGGAGATATTGCTGGAATTGACGAAGGATTTTCGGCTTACGTGCGTGTATTATGGAATCTTCAAGAACTCCCTACTGATGAGGCTCTTTGTGGTTGGTCAGACCCTGGAATTCCTGCACTTAACAAAAGTGATTGGTCTGCTGATGATGGTTGGATCAAAGGAATGTATTACCGAATTTATTACCAAATTACCTTGTGTAATGAGTTTATATGGCAATCTCGCGATGAAAAGTTAGCAGAACGAGGTTTCTCTCAAGCAGATGTAGAAAAAATTAGAACCTACAGAAACGAGGCAAGATTCTTGCGAGCCTTGAGTTATTATCATGCCATGGATTTATTTGGCAATATTCCATTTGTTGATGAAAATGATCGCGTTGGAGCCTTCCAACCGGAACGTATTGACAGAGCTTCATTGTTTGCATACATCGAAGAAGAGTTAAAAGGCATTGAAGATTTATTATTAGATCCAGGAGCTGCTCCATATGGAAGAGCAACTAAATCTGCTGCGCATGCGCTATTGGCCAAAATGTATTTGAATGCGGAAGTTTATACAAATACAGCACGTTATGCAGATTGCAAAACGTATTGTGAGAAGATTATAAATGCGGGAGCTTTTCAATTAGATGACGTATACCAAGACATGTTCCTCGCAGATAATCATACGTCACCAGAAATTATTTTCCCAGTAGTATATGACGGTTTATACGCTCAAACTTGGGGTGGTACAACATACTTGGTTTGTGGGGCCTTAGGTGGAGCCATGAATGCTGCAGATTACGGTGTGAATGGAAAATGGGGAGGATTACGAGTTACGCCACAATTTGTAAATAAATTCCCAGATTCTACCCTGGATTCTCGTTACCTGTTCTACAGAACCGGTCAACAATTAAATTTTACAGCTCCAACCCAATTAGCCCAATTCAATTACGGATACGCATTTCCTAAATTTAAAAATAAAACAAAAGCTGGTTTGAACGGATCGAATAATGCGAATTCTGCACATGTTGACATTGATTTTCCAATGTTTAGATTAGCCGATGT
>CAZLVX010000001.1:0-57648 GCA_964562965.1 uncultured Lishizhenia sp. | reverse complement strand
ATTTAAAAATTTATATCCAATTCCGAATGCTGATTTAGGTTTAAATCCTAACCTTATTCAAAACCCAGGTTACTAAAGAATATACTTGTTGATTGGTGAAAAAGGAAGTTTGAAGAAATTCAGCTTCCTTTTTTTATGCTTTTTTTCGTCTGAATTGTCGATACAATGTTAAAGTTAAGGCTACTAGCGTAGCTACAAGAGCATTTTTTCCGAGGTAATCACCATGTTGCGTATAAAATGTTTTTTCAGCTGAGAGCGAAATCTCTTGATCGATGGTAGCAGGTACCCAATAACCTGTCTCTTGTGCTATTTCACCGGTTGGACTAATAAATCCACTTTTACCTGTATTTGCAGAGCGAATAACCCATCTGCGGTTTTCGATGGCTCGAAGTCTTGCCAAACTAAAATGTTGTTTGTATCCAGGAGAATCACCCCACCACCCATCATTGGTGATGATGCAAATCGCCTCAGCGCCCTTGTTGCACTGTTCAGCAACAAACTCTCCGTAAATAGATTCGTAACAAATGACTGGCGCTAAAATGCCTTCACTACTTCGAATAACTTTTGGTTCATTTTCAATTCCTAAGGATCCAGAAGTACCTCCATTTTGTAAAGCGAAATTTTCTAGGAAAGGCAACCAACTTGCGAATGGAATTTTCTCAACTCCTAAAACAAGTTTAGACTTGTGAATGAGGGTTTTTTCCATTAAATTATTCATAAATAAAGAGGTGTTGTAGTTTTCCACATAACCATTACCTTCAGGTAAGGGTTTTGCCGCAGAAGATACTTTTTCTTTGAATAAATTGGACGTGGAAGCTCCTACCAAAAATTCTGTTTGAGGCCAATTTTTCTTTTCTTCCGTCATCATTTTTATAACACCAAATTCATCGATGTACTCCTCCCAAATGTCGGCGCTCAACATGGTTTCAGGCCCCATAACCAAATCTATCTTTTTCGACTGGTAAGGAGCAATCATACTGTAAAATTTTGCCAACTGATCTTCAGGTGTATATGAGGGGGAGAATTTTTCGTTATACGGATCAATATTAGGCTGAACAGCTAAAACATGTATTTTTCTAGAGGAATCCTCCTTAAAAGAACTTAAAAGCAAATAGGAAATAACAAGTGGTGTAATTAGAAGTGAAACTGAACTGATCCCGAGAGGAAGCAAAGATTTGGGTTCATTTGTCGTTTTCCACTTAAGGAATAATTTCAATAACAAAGCATTAATTAAGAGTATCCAGAGACTTCCTCCTAATACCCCAGTGAATTCATACCATTGAATCCAATTGGGTAATTCTGAAAAAACATTTCCCATGGTAAGCCATGGCCACGATAATTCCCAGTTGAAATGACAATACTCGAAGGCTACCCAAACGATAGGAAAAAACAAAAAATCATAGGCTGAAGTACTTCGTTTACGCAAAAAATGAAAAAGAAGAAAGGCCAAGGCCATGAGTAAGGAGTTGAAAACAAATGCTAAAACTCCTCCAACAGAAGTAGAATTCCAAATCCACCAGGTGCTTCCCAAATTGTAAATAAAAAAACTCCAATAGGCATGAACGAATACATGTCGCCCACTTTTTGAATTCTCCGATAACTTATTTTCAACTAGTAGTAAGGGTATCCAAGCAATGAAGATGAGCGGCATTAAACTTCCACTAAATGGAAACGAGATCGTAAGTAACAGGCCTGTCAAGGTGGAAAATGCATAGCGCTGTTTTTTGGAAAGTGAAGTCATGCGACAAATTTAATAGAGATATTTTGTTATTGTATTTAGCGAATGGAAACTTATTGTATTCTATTGATTAAGATAAACCTTAGGAATTTAAGTTACGGCAAAAAAAAAGCTGCTCTTTCGAACAGCTTTCTAACCAATATGGATTCAATTATGCTTCGGCTCCTTTTTCAAACGGAACAACAGAAACAAATGAACGATTGTCTTTTTTCTTACGGAATTCTACTAAACCATCCGTTAATGCAAATAATGTATGATCTTTACCAATGCCTACATTATTCCCAGGATGATGTTGTGTGCCTCTCTGACGAACAATAATGTTTCCAGCAATAGCTGCTTGTCCTCCAAAAATTTTCACACCCAAACGTTTGCTATGGGATTCACGACCGTTTTTCGAACTACCAACTCCTTTTTTGTGTGCCATCGTCTTATGTTTTTATTCGCTAAGCGAGATTATGCTTTAATATCTTTAATACTGATCGCCGTAAACTGTTGACGGTGACCGTTGCTTTTTTGGTAACCTTTTCTTCTTTTCTTTTTGAAAACGATTACTTTATCTCCTTTCACATGGTCAAGGACTTCTGCGGTGACTTTTGCACCTTCTATAGCCGGGGCGCCAACTGAAATTTTACCATCGTTATCAACTAATAAAACTCGATCAAATTCTACTTTAGAACCAGTTTCAGCTGATAATCTGTGTACAAATACCTTTTGGTCTTTTTGCACTTTGAACTGCTGCCCTGCTATCTCTACAATTGCGTACATATAGCTAATTTTTAAATTTAGGATTGCAAAGATACGATATTATCCTTATTCAGCAAACTAAATTACACGAATTATTTCTGTTTAGAAAG
Source organism: uncultured Lishizhenia sp. (assembly GCA_964562965.1). Taxonomy (GTDB): domain Bacteria; phylum Bacteroidota; class Bacteroidia; order Flavobacteriales_D; family Crocinitomicaceae; genus UBA952. The sequence continues at coordinate 55,056 of CAZLVX010000001.1, read as the reverse complement.
ATAGTATTTTATTTACTTGATTTTAGCTTAAGTAAACCCGGTAAATTAGCCAAAAGAATACCCAAGAGAATGATAAACATAGAGCCAATTTGCGCTGCTGTAATAACTTCGCCAAAACGCCAACCAATCAAAACCGAAACGATGGGCATTAAGTATGTCACACTACTTGCGAACAATGCCGATGATAAACGAATAGTAGCATTGAAGAGAATTGTGGCGATAGCTGTTCCAAATAAAGCGAGAACGATTATGGCACACAGTCCATCAGAAGCTAGGTCATTTTCTAATATCACCGTTGGTGTGTCCATAAATAAAACAATTAAAAAAGCAGGTATCCAAATCAAAGACAAAGAAATGCTTGTGACTTGCATGGAGCTGTAGTGTTGTAATTTGTATTTTATGGTACTCAGGCTTATGGCGTACAATAGAGTTGCTGCAATTACAGCAAGAATATGCGTGGTATCGCCTGAAAGTGAACTTTGTTTTCCAGACAAAACAAGTAAAATAATTCCAACAGTGCCGATACTTACTCCAATATATTGATAAGAATTTAGTCGTTGCTGAAAAATTAGTAATCCGAGAAGAATAGTGAAAATAGGCGTGAAACTATTTAGCATACCTGCGAGGCCAGATGTGATACCTGTTTCTGCAAACGTAAATAAAAACGCAGGCAAGAAACTTCCACAAGTTCCCACAATGGAGAAATAAAGAATGTCTTTCTTCGATTGGAGCGATTGCCATCCCTTGATTGCCCAGGGTAATAAAACACTTGAAGCAATCAGCATGCGAAGTGATCCAACTTGAGGAGCACTAAAAATTGGCTCGCCATTACTGCCATACATGCCTTTTTTCATCAATATAAATGAGCTTCCCCAGATGATGGAAAGGATAATCAATAGAATCCAGCTTTTAAGGGCGTTGGTCATGCGTCAAAATTAAGTCAATTGAGTGGCAACATTTCTAAGCATTTTAAAACTTGTAAACGTACATTGTGAATTACGTGTTAAAAAGTTCCCACAAACTCCCACTATAATTAAAAAAGTCAAATAAAATAAAGGAATTAGACGTATTTTTTATTCTCAATTGAAACCAATATATTTGCTAAACGTTAGAAGTTATCAACAATTTAAAATCAAGTGGTAAAAAGTGGTAATTATTCCATTAATTTTACCCATTATTTAAGCTATGGCAGGATTAGTAGGAGAATTTGAAGTAAAACTTGACGAAAAGGGTCGGTTTTTATTTCCTTCTGGATTAAGGAAGCAGCTTCCTACGTCGTCTCAGCGAGATTTCATGTTGAATAAAGGATTTGAAGAGTGTTTGACTTTGTTTCCTCTTCCAGATTGGGAGCGAATAAGCGACAAGCTTTCGAAAATGAACTTATTCAAACCGAAGAACAGGATGTTCTACCGCTTATTTCACCAAGGGGCAAAACAGGTGACATTGGATAATGCAGGCAGGGTGTTAATACCTGTTGCGCTAATGGAGCGGGTGGGCCTTGAGTCAGAGGTTATGCTTATTGCATACAATGACAGAATTGAAATCTGGGACAAATCCAAATACTTCGAAATGATCGAAGGAAACATGGCTGATTTCGCTGATTTGGCGGATGAAGTAATGGGTGATTTGGACAATGGAGAATAATACGGCTTACCACATACCAGTGCTCTTTAATGAGTGTATCGATGGGTTGAATATTAATCCAGACGGTATATATGTAGATGTTACCTTTGGAGGTGGTGGGCATTCCAAGGCTATTTTTAATGCTTTAGGAAATCAAGGAAAACTCTTCGCGTTTGATCAGGATCAAGCTGCTCAGCAAAATGTATGGGAAGCACCAAATTTCCAGTTAATTCCTGCGAATTTTAGCTATTTAAAAAATCATTTGAAACTTCATAATGTTCTGGCAATCGATGGATTGTTGGCTGATCTTGGTGTTTCTTCTTATCAATTTGATGAGCCTGCAAGAGGATTTAGCATCCGTGAAAATGCGCGCTTAGATATGCGAATGAATCAGCAAGCAAAATTATCTGCCTATGAAGTGGTAAACCAGTATGAAGAAGAGCAGTTAACTCAAATTTTTAAAGTATATGGTGAATTGCCTTCTTCCCGCGCTATGGCGGCAACAATCATTTCCAAGCGAGCAGATACTCCAATAGAAACCACAGTTGAATTAATGGAGGCGTTACGACGATTTGCGCCAAAGTTTAAAGATCATAAGTTCTACGCACAGGTTTTTCAGGCGATTCGAATTGAGGTTAATCAAGAATTGGAAGTGCTAAAATCAATGCTCGAACAAGCTGCTGAATTGCTTAAACCAGGAGGTAGATTGGTCGTAATGTCTTATCATTCTTTAGAAGATAGACTTGTCAAAAACTTCATGAAACGCGGTTCGTTTGATGGAAATATCGAAAAGGATTTTTTTGGAAATGTACTGAAGCCTTTTAATGAAATTACTCGCCATCCTATTGTGGCTGATGAAAATGAGATTCAACAAAACTCGCGTTCGCGTAGCGCTAAATTAAGAATTGCAGAGAAGAGATGACAGATAATGACTACATAGTATACAATCTGCCTGATGATAAGGAGCCTGCTAAAAAAGCAGAGAAGAAAAACAATGCTCCTAAATCTGTTAACAAAAACCCAAAGAAGGTAAATGCGTTCACGCAAATCTTAAATGGGGATTTTCTTACTAAAGAATTCTTTTTGAATAACTTGAGTTTTCTGTTCTTCTTAATGTTTCTGTTAATTCTGCTTATCGCAAAAGGATATTACGGTAAAGAAGTAGGAAAGGATATTGTAAAAGCTCAACGCGATCTTGATCAAAGTGCTGCTGAATATGTGGAACTTAAATCAAAATTAGAGGCGGAAACGAGAAGAATAAGTTTAGTAGAAAAGTTGGATTCAACTGGTCTTAAAGAAACTAAAAATGCCACCAAAGTAATTCGAGTTAAACCATGAGTCAGGACAAGAATTTTCTTTATTACCGTGCATATACCATCTACTTTGGTTTTATTGTGCTCATGCTAATTGTTTTGTATAAAACGGTTTCCTTACAAATGGAGGGTAGGTCGAATGTGTTTTCAAGTTCTGATGACAAAATCCCATACCGTACTGTGGAGCGACCAGCCAGAAAGGGAGAAATCCTAGATAGAAATTACAATACCTTACTAACTCATGTTACCTATTATGATATCTACATGGATCCAACCGTTGTAGATCAAAAGGTATTCGATAAAGACCTTAATGAACTTGGACAAGCACTTCATAAAATGTATCCACAAGAAAACGAAGCGCATTATGTGGATTTAATTCTCAAGGCAAGAAATGAAGGCAGTCGAAGTGTTCTGATTCGTAAAGCTGTTACCAATGATCAGCGATTGAAATTACGAAAATTACCCATCTTTAAATTAGGTCGCTTCAAAGGTGGTTTAATTGATGATGTTGAGCACGTGAAAATTGAAAAACCTTATAATCCAATGTTGACAAGAACCTTGGGTGATGACCGTATGATTGGAATTTATGGAGCTTATTTTAATTACCTGAAAGGAGAACCAGGGGAAGAGGTCGAGCAGCGTTTTGCGACAGGATGGAAAAAAATCGGTCAGGTTACCAAAGATGCTGTTGAAGGGGCCGATGTTGTAACTACCATAGATAAAGAGATTCAAGAAGTGGCGCATTCAGAACTTTATCGACAAGTTTTGGCATTAGAGGCAGATCATGGTTGTGTTGTTGTAATGGAAGTCAAAACCGGTTACGTGCGCGCCATCGCCAACTTAAAAAGAAAATCAAATGGCACATGTGCAGACGAGTTCAACTATGCATTAGCTCAAGGAGAAGTGCCTGGTTCCACAATGAAACTGGCCTCTCTAATGGCGGGATTGGAAGATGGGAAATTTAACATTACCGACAAAGTGAATGCGGTCGGAACCTATAATTTCGCAGCAGGCCATAAACTTAAAGACTCGAATCACGGAAATGGTTACGGTCAAATAACCATCCAACAGGCTTTTGAAAAGTCTTCGAATGTTATTTCTCAAATTATACATAATGCGTATCGAAATGAGCCGCAACGATTCTTGGATAAACTCAAACAATTTGGTGTAACTGAACCTCTCGGTATTGACCTGAAAGGTGAAGCGAATCCTGTGTTTCCAAAACCAGGAACGGATGCTTGGAACGCAATCTCATTGCCTTGGATGTCTATTGGATATAGTGTGCTGCAAACGCCTTTACAGACCTTATCCTTATATAATGCGATAGCAAATAATGGCAAGCTTGTACGTCCGCTTTTTGTCCAAGAAATAAGAAGGGGAGGTGCTACCATTCAAACTTTTAACCCAGTGGTGTTGCGTGAAAAAGTATGTTCTGATAAAACCGTAAAAATTATGCAGGAATGCATGAAAGGGGTAATGACAAACGGTACAGGTAAGCAACTAATAAGTTCCATGTTTAAAATTGCAGGTAAAACAGGTACAGCCGAAATACAAGGGGACAAAGGTCAATACGGAGAAAATGAGTCCAATAGCTCTTATCAGGCTTCTTTTGTTGGATACTTTCCAGCGGATAACCCAATATACAGTTGTATTGTAGTGATTTCAAAACCAAATCCAGCAATTGCATATTATGGTGCGGAAGCTGCAGGAACTGTATTTGCCGAAGTAGCTAACAAGGTGTACGCGTCCTCTTTAAAATACCACAAGGCAGTAAACGAAGGAGTCAAATCAAAAGATTTACCACAGTTTAAAACAGGATATTCCAAAGATATTATTTCGGTAGCTCAAAAATTAGGCTTGCCATACGCAATACAATCTTTAGGCGATTGGCAAGGAGCTGATACCACCAAAGGAAAGGTAATTATTTCGAGTAAATTAAAACTAGACGGAAAAGTGCCAAATGTGCTTGGAATGAATGCCAAAGATGCAGTCTATATTCTCGAGAGTAAAGGGTTAATTGTGAAGATGAAAGGATTTGGTAAGGTGGTGTCACAATCTCTCACACCAGGAACTTCGCTAACAAGAGGACAAGTAATACGATTAGAATTTAAATGAAAACATTAGATAATATATTAAATGGAATTGCTTTTTCTCAGGTAAGAGGAAGTCTTGATAATACCATTGAATTATTAACGTTTGATTCTCGTCAAGCCTCAGGGTCTTCACTATTCTTCGCCATCAGAGGAACGAACAACGATGGTCATGATTATATTTCAGCGGCCTATGCTAACGGTTGTCGCAATTTTGTAGTTCAAGAAATTAATAAGGTTTCATTTGACGATGCCAATGTGATGGAAGTTGCAGATTCCGCCTATGCATTAGGAGTTTCGGCATGTAATTTTTACGATCATCCTTCAAAAAATCTCAAATTAGTGGGTATAACCGGAACAAATGGAAAGACCACCACCACCACTCTTCTTCATAGTCTATTCTTGCAGTTAGGAGCTAAAGCCGGTTTGCTTTCAACAGTGGTAAATAAGATTGGAGAAGAGGAAATCCCATCCACACACACCACCCCCGATCCTGTCCAACTCAATGCATTATTGAGAAAAATGGTCGACCAAGGATGTGGGTATTGTTTTATGGAAGTCAGTTCGCATGCAATTCATCAACATCGTATAGCTGGATTAGATTTCAATGGGGCGGTTTTTACCAATATAACACATGACCATTTGGATTACCACCAAACTTTTGCTGCATACATAAATGTAAAAAAAGCCTTTTTTGATGGACTTAGCAGCGCTGCTTTTGCTTTGACAAATGTTGACGATAAGAACGGAACGCTAATGTTGCAAAACACGAAGGCACAAAAATTAAGTTATGCACTTAAAACTCCTGCAGATTTTAAAGGGAAAATTAGTGAGAACGCACTCAGTGGTTTAGTGCTTCAAATCAATAATAAAGAAGTATACACCAAATTGGTTGGAGAATTTAATGCCTACAACTTGCTGGCAGTATATGGCGTGGCCACCTCTTTAGGATTTGAATCATTAGAAGTATTAACAGGCCTCAGTAATTTAAATTCAGTTGATGGGAGATTTCAATATTACAGAAGTCAAGGCGGATTGACAGTTATTGTGGATTATGCACACACGCCTGACGCATTGGAAAATGTGCTCCAAACTATTAACGGAATAAAGAAGGGGACAGAAAAAGTCATCACACTTGTAGGATGTGGTGGAGATCGTGACAAAACAAAACGTCCGTTGATGGCGGAAATAGCCGCTAAGATGAGTCAACAAGTTATTTTAACTTCTGATAACCCACGAACAGAAGATCCCGCTCAAATTTTACAAGATATGGAATCAGGGTTGACCCCAGATTTGCAAACTAAATCCATTTCTGTACTGGATAGAAAACAGGCTATTAAAACCGCGATTCTACTCGCACAACCGGGTGATATCATTTTAATTGCGGGCAAAGGACATGAGAAATACCAAGAAATCATGGGAGTTAAATACGATTTTGATGATTTCAAGATAACACAAGAATTAACTAATGAATTGAAGAAATAATGCTGTACTACTTATTTGATTACTTAGATAAACTTAATGTTCCGGGAGCCGGTTTGTTCGACTTTATTTCCTTTCGAGCAGCCATGGCATTGATCACCTCATTAATTGTATCAATTGTTTTTGGGAAGAAAATCATCCTTGCCCTACGCAAGCAACAAATCGGAGAAACGGTTCGAGATCTTGGACTTGCAGGACAAATAGAAAAGTCAGGAACGCCTACAATGGGAGGGATCATCATTCTTAGCGCTATTTTAATTCCAACGATTCTATTTGCTAAACTGCATAACATTTACGTCATCACTATGATAATCGCCACAATTTGGCTGGGTATGATAGGCTTTTTAGATGACTATATCAAAGTATTTAAAAAGAACAAAGAAGGATTAAAGGGTTCGTTTAAAGTAATAGGACAAATTGGAGTAGGATTAATAGTCGGATGTATCCTCTATTTTTCTGATGATGTAACCGTTCACAAAAGAGTAAGCGCAGACTATAAATTACAGAATGACGAAGAGTTTGTTACGCACCTTCACGTTCAAAATGACGGTGAGAACTATAAATGGATCAAAACCGACGACATGACGACCACCATTCCTTTTATCAAAGGGAATGAGTTTAATTACAACTGGCTTATTGGTGATATGGATAAATCTTATGGCTGGTTGCTCTTTATTCCAATAGTCATATTTATTGTAATTGCTGTTTCGAACGGAGCCAACATGACCGACGGATTAGATGGTTTGGCAACAGGTACATCTGCGATTATTGGTTTAGCCTTGGCTGTTTTGGCATATGTCAGCTCTCACGCGAAGTTTGCAGATTACTTAAATGTAATGTACATACCATTAGCAGAAGAAATGGTAATTTTTATCGCGGCATTCGTAGGAGCATGTATCGGATTTTTGTGGTATAACTCATTTCCAGCACAAGTTTTTATGGGAGATACCGGAAGTTTGGCAATTGGCGGAATCATTGCCGTATTTGCTATTGCCATCAGAAAGGAACTGCTGATTCCGGTGCTTTGTGGGGTGTTCCTTATTGAAAATTTATCCGTAATGCTCCAAGTTGGATATTTCAAATTCACAAAAAGACGATTTGGCGAAGGACGGCGCATTTTTCTAATGGCTCCTTTACATCATCATTTTCAGAAAAAAGGCTTACACGAAGCAAAAATTGTTTCCCGATTTTGGATTGTGGGAGTGCTTCTAGCGGTGGTAACCATCGTAACGCTAAAATTAAGATAGTCAATGCAAGGAAAAGGAAAACATATCGCGATTTTAGGAGCCGGAGAAAGTGGACTCGGAGCTGCTGTTCTTGCCATAAAGCAAGAGTGGAACGTGTTTGTTTCTGATGCCGGAAAAATTAAAGAGGAATTTAAACTAGACCTGCAAAATTTAAATATTGAATGGGAAGAAGGTCAGCACGATGAGACGCGTATTTTATCCTGTGATTTGATTGTAAAATCTCCTGGAATACCGAATACTGCTCCACTTATTATAGCACTGCGCAATAGAGGAATTCCTGTTATTTCGGAAATAGAATTTGCAAGTTATTATACCAAAGGAAAAAAAATATGCATCACAGGAAGTAACGGCAAAACTACCACCACCATGCTTACACACCACATTCTGAAAAAAGCAGGTTGGGATGTTGGATTGGCGGGAAATGTGGGACATAGTTTTGCCAAACAAGTAGCTGAAGGTGACCACGAATGGTATGTCATTGAATTGAGTTCATTTCAGTTAGACGATATGTTTGATTTCAAAGCAGACATTGGAATTCTAACCAATATCACCCCAGATCATTTAGACCGCTACGCTTATGAAATGCAACGCTATGTTGACGCAAAATTTAGGATTTTAAATAATCAAACCCATGAAGATTGGTTCATTTATAATTTCGATGACCCCATAATTCAGGCAGAAATCGCCAAAAGAAAACTCCCAATGAAAACCGCACCTTTTTCACTCAAAGAAGAGATTCAGGTAGGAGGGTATGCAACTAAGGAACAACTAACAATAAATATAAAAGATCAATTAACTATGTCCATTCATGATTTAGCTTTGAAGGGTAAGCACAACACCCAAAATTCGCTGGCAGCAGGTATTGCCGCGAGAATTGTAGAAATTCGTAAAGATGTGGTTCGAGAAAGTCTCGAAGACTTTGTAAATGTTGAACATAGACTAGAATTCGTTGCAAAAGTAAACGGTATTGAGTTTATAAATGACTCAAAAGCTACGAACATTAATTCTACGTGGTTTGCCTTAGAAAGTATGGAAAAACCAGTGATTTGGATTGTAGGAGGCGTAGATAAAGGAAACGATTACAACGAATTGATGGAACTTGTTAAAGACAAAGTGAAAGCAATTATTTGCCTTGGAACAGAAAATCAAAAAATAATTGAGGCATTCTCAACAACCGTTGAAACCATCGTGGAAGCGAGTTCAGCTGTTGAAGCCGTGGCCTATGGTTATCGATTGGCTAAAAAAGACGAGACCGTGCTTTTATCACCAGCTTGTGCAAGCTTTGATTTGTTTGAAAATTATGAAGACCGAGGGAATCAGTTCAAACAAGCTGTTAGAATGCTATAATATGAGCAAGGAAGAACTTCAACATATCGAAAATCAACTTTCCGAGGCTAAAAAAAATGGTCTGCTCCTAGATAGGGACAGCACGCTAGTTGCCCGAGGAAAGGTTTTAGAAATGGATGCATTTAGTTGGCAATATCCGAATATTGAAGTCTTGGAACGCACAATTCTTTCATTCCCGTTTAATGTACTTTGGATAGGAAATCCACAAGAAATTCAGGCCCTAATCGATCGTGGAAACATTCAAGAGGATAAATTAATTACGCTAATTTATGACACGCCTGAAAAAGAAAAAGATGTGAATTGGGCCTTGGAATCATGTGTAAAAATGAAGTTTAAACCAGGAATTTTACTCTTCACCAGTTCCAATAGTAACACTGAGTTTAACGTGAGAAAATTCGCTGAATTCCTTCAATTGGTGCAAACAAAATGAGAGAATACCTTAAATACCTGAAAGGCGATCCTGTAATTTGGATAATCACCATCTTACTTATGGGTTTTTCTTTAGTTACTGTATATAGTTTTGTGCCTATCCTTGTCAAAATCGAAGGCGGATCACCAATTCAGTACCTTGGCAAACATTTACTCTATGTCGTCATTGCCTTTTTTGTGATGTTTTTCATTCATCGAACCGATTCGAAGTACATAGGACAGTTAGCAAAATTTAGTTACTACGTAGCCATTCTTATTTTACTTTTTACGATGTTTTTTGGGACGCAAGTGAATGATGCCGGTCGTTGGATTAAAATTCCATTTATTGGTTTGACCTTTCAGTCTTCAGATTTTGCCAAACTGGCGCTCATCGTTTATTTATCTCGTTTATTAGTTAAGAAAAAAGAAAAGTTCAACGATTGGAAGGAAGGTGTTCTTCCCGTTGTGCTTCCAATTATTGTTATTTGTTTTTTGATTTTAAAAGATAATTTTTCAACTGCAGCTATGCTTTTTATGCTGTCATTTGCCATGCTTTTTATTGGTCGAATGCCGTATGGAAAATTGTTTACAATGATGGGGGCAGGTATAGGCTTAGTGGTTTTAGTAATATCACTTCACAAAGCAGCGCCTCAATTGAATATTTTACCTCGATACGACACTTGGGTAAGTCGTTATAATTCAAAGGTTGATGAATCGTCAGCAGATATCCTGAAAAATGCCCAGGCGAATAATGCAAAACTCGCCATACATAATGGAGCTATTCTTGGACAAGGTGTCGGAGATGGAAAATTAAAAGAATTCATCCCTGAGGCTTATGCCGATTTTTATTATTCAAGTTTTGTTGAGGAATTCGGTTTAGTATCAGCAATATTTTTAATCCTTATGTATATGATTCTCTTACTACGGATTATTAGAATAGCCCTAAAAACAGATGATCTTTTTCAAACCTATGTGTGCATGGGTGTAGGTATACATCTGCTCACTCAAGCCAGTATAAATATGCTCGTTTGTACGGGTGTTTTTCCCGTTACTGGACAAAACATGCCGTTCTTAGCGATGGGAGGTTCAGCATTAATTATGGCATGCGCGTCTATCGGAATTGTACAATCTTTTGCTTATAACCTGCAAAAAAGAAAGATAGAAGTTAGTGAAACGAATTTTCAAGCAGCCAACGCATCATGATAGAAAGAGTAATCATATCTGGAGGAGGAACAGGGGGACATATTTTCCCAGCTGTGGCTATTGCGGATGAATTAAAAAATAGAAATCCTAAAATTGAGATTCTATTTGTAGGAGCACAAGGTAGAATGGAAATGGAAAAAGTGCCCCAAGCAGGTTATGCTATCGTTGGTTTACCAATCGCGGGACTTCAAAGAAGATTGACTTTTTCAAATTTTCTGTTACCATTTAAAATTGCAAAAAGCTTGTTAAAAGCAAGAGCAATTATTCGTTCGTTCAAACCGCAGCTTGTCATCGGAGTGGGAGGTTATGCTAGTGGACCAACACTGAAAATGGCAAATTTGTTAGGTATACCAACGTTAATTCAAGAACAAAATTCGTTTGCAGGAAAAACCAATAAACTTCTAGCTAAAAAAGCAAAAACGATTTGTGTAGCTTACGACGGAATGGAATCATTTTTTTCAAAAGAGAAAATCGTGTTGACAGGTAATCCTGTGCGAAAAGAAATGTCTGTTCAAGTGAATAGATTAGAGGCATTTGAGTTTTTTAAATTAGACCCAAATAAGAAAACTATACTCGTTATTGGAGGTTCACTCGGTGCAAGATCTATTAACCAAGCGATTTCTAATGAAATTGAAGGCTGGAAAGCTCTTGAAAATGATATTCAAGTAGTTTGGCAATGCGGCAAGTTGTATTATGAAAACCTATCGGAAATAGTCGAAAAAAGTGGTGCTAAAAACATTGTTTTACATCAGTTTATTCAACGTATGGATTTAGCTTATGCTTCCGCGGATTTGGTTGTTTCAAGAGCTGGAGCATTATCCGTATCTGAATTATGCCTGTTGGGTAAGGCGTCTATTTTAGTTCCATCTCCGAATGTGGCAGAAGATCATCAAACTAAAAATGCAATGTCTTTAGTAGTTAAAAATGCTGCAATTATGCTCAAAGACAACGAATTGAATAATAAGTTGATAAATACAGTTAAATCTTTATTGGCTGATCAAACCGAAATCACAAAACTAGAATTAAATAGCAGTTCATTGGCTAAGCCACATGCAACGAAAGAGATAGTAGACGAATGTGAAAAAGCAATTGAAGCATGAATAGGGTTAGTTTAACTAAATTTTCTTCTGTCTATTTTATTGGAATAGGAGGAATTGGTATGTCTGCACTAGCTCGGTATTTTATGAGTTTGGGGAAAAGCGTTGGTGGCTACGACAAGACATCAAGTGAGTTAACTGAAACCCTTCGATCGGAAGGTGCTTGGGTACATTATGAGGATGATGTGCAAGAAATTCCAAAAGATTTTATGGAAGTGGAAAATTCCTTGATAGTGGTTACACCTGCAGTACCTAAAAGCATGAAAGAACTCATTTACTTTCAGTCACATGGATTTCAAGTTTTGAAAAGAGCAGAAGTTTTGGGATTAATCACGCGGTTTTCTAAAGGATTATGTGTTGCCGGTACGCACGGAAAGACCACCACTAGCTCTATCCTTGCGCATATTTTGAATGAAAGCACTTGGAAATGCAATGCTTTCCTTGGTGGTATCGCGACAAATTTTAATTCTAACATTGTGCTCTCTTCTTCAAGTGAATTGACAGTAATTGAGGCAGATGAGTTTGATAGATCATTTTTACAACTAAGTCCGCACAGTTCCATCATAACTGCTGCTGATCCAGATCATCTGGATATTTATGGCAGTAAAGAGCAATTCTTAGAAGGATTTCGGCAATATGCGATGAAGTCAGACATGAATGGATTTTCAGTACAAAAAGAAGGATTGAATCTGCCAAGTTTATCTAAGGTAATCACCTATGCTTTGATGTCAGAAACAGCTGATTATTCTATGCATAATTTAAGATGGTTAAATGGGTTTTTGTATGGAGATGTACGCGGTAGAAAGATAAATATGCCGAATGTTCAGTTAGGAATTCCTGGACTACATAACGCGGAAAACGCTTTGGCATGTATTGCCTTGTTAACTGAATTAGGAATGCATGAAGCCGAATTAAGAGCAGGTTTGTCAAGTTTTTTAGGAGTGAAAAGAAGATTTGAATACCATATCAGAACAGAGGAATTAATTTACCTAGACGATTATGCACACCATCCAATGGAGATAAAAAGTTTAGTTTCTTCGTTGAGAATGCTTTATCCAAACAAAACTTTAATCGGAATTTTTCAGCCACATCTATTTTCTCGAACACGAGATTTTGCTGAAGGTTTTGCTGCAGAATTATCCCTGTTGGATGAGTTGATTTTGATGCCAATTTACCCGGCAAGAGAAGAGCCAATTCACGGAATTACAAGCGATTGGCTATTGCAAAAAGTTAAAATACAAAACAAGTCGTTAAAATCTCCATCTGAGGTTATTCTTCATTTTAAAGAGCAAAAAAATGGGGTTATCGTGACTATCGGCGCAGGAGATATTGACAGAATTATTCAACCGTTAAAAGAAATACTTCAAAGCAATTTAAGCGAATGAAAATGTGGCTCAAAATATCTGCTTGGATTCTTCTACTAACCGGTGTTGGGGTAATTTTTTATTTAGCAAATAAATTCGACGAAAACAAAATCCTCGACTCTCCCAATGTTGCAATTCACTACGAAGGAGAAAATGCAATGTTAACTGAAAAAGAATTGTTACATCGCTTGAGAGAAAAACACCTAATTTTTAATGATCAGCGCGTTAACGAGTTGGACATTACTATTATTGAAGAGGCAATTAATAATATGCCAGAAGTAAAAAATGCACATGTGTTTAGGGATATTGGAAGCACTTGGAATATTGAATTAGAATTAAGAAAACCAATTGCTCGAATTTTTAATCTTTTTGGCCAATCTTTCTACCTTGATGCCGATGGATTTTTAATGAATAGATCGGATCTACATACCGCAAGAACGCTTGTTTTTACAGGAAATATAAATGATAAATTTCAAGTGGGAAATATTAATGAAATTATTAACAACGACTCCTTGAAAAGTATTAAAAAATTAGACGATATCTACCGAATTTCAAATTATGTTTGCAATGATCCGCTATTGTATCATTTGATATCTCAAGTACACATAGATGAGAACGGGAATTTTATTATGATTCCAATAGTTGGAGAAGCATTAATTGTTTTTGGAAAGGCAGATTCGGAGCCAGGTGTCGCTGATAAATTTGATCGGTTAAAGGTCTTTTATCAACAGGGAATGCCTTTTGAGGGGTGGAATAAATATGCTGAAATTAATTTAAGTTATGATGGACAAATCGTTTGCAGAAAAAGATATGAGCAACCAGCCAACTAGAAAAAGTCCTGTGGTAATAGGTCTAGATATCGGAACTACGAAAATTGCTTGTTTTGTAGGGAGAAAAAACGAACACAACAAGATTGAGATTATTTCGATGGGGCGAAGCGAGTCCCTAGGTGTAATGCGCGGTGTTGTTTCAAATATCGAAAGAACCATACAGTCCATTACCGCCGCTGTTCAAGAAGCGCAAAACTGCAAAGATGGCAATCTTCAGATTAAGAATGTCTTCGTTGGAATTGCAGGTCAACATATAAAAAGTTTGCAGCACCGAGGAATCTACACCCGTAGAGCCAAAGACGGAGAAATTTCTCAACGTGATATTGATAATTTCATAGATGATATGTACCAGTTGGTGATGAATCCTGGTGAAGAAATTATAGACGTAATCCCGCAAGAGTACATTGTAGATAATGAACCGGAGATAAAAGATCCAATTGGGATGGCCGGGACCCGTTTAGAAGCAAATTTTCACATTATTACTGGACAGGTTAGTAATGTCTTGAATATTAAAAAATGTGTTGATAGGTCCAGCTTAAATACGAAAGGAATTATTCTTGAACCAATTGCTTCTGCAGAATCAGTTCTAAGTGATGAAGAAAAAGAGGCGGGTGTGGTTCTTGTTGACATAGGTGGCGGAACTACAGATATAGCCATTTTTCAGGATGGCCTAATTCGTCATACTGCAGTTATTCCGTTTGGCGGAAACGTGATTACCCAAGACATTAAGGAAGGTTGTAAGATCATGCAACGTCATGCTGAAGCATTGAAAGTTCGATTTGGAAGCGCTTTGGCCTCTGAAAGTAGAGATAATGAGGTGGTTTGTATACCAGGCATTCGAGGCAAAGACCCCAAAGAAATTACCATAAAAAATCTTGCGAGCATCATTCAAGCAAGAATGGAAGAAATTATCGAACTCGTAAACTATGAGATTAGAAACTCCGGTTACAGTAAAAAATTAATTGGGGGAATTGTAGTTACGGGTGGAGGAGCGCAATTAAAACATTTGACTCAGCTTTTTGAATACATGACGGGTATGGATACCAGAATTGGATATCCTACTGAGCATTTAGCGAATACCAATGATATTAAAAATTTATCGAGCCCAATGTACGCTACAGGAATAGGGCTAGTATTGAAAGGATTCGAAGAATTTGAGAAGAAATATAAAGCCGAACCTCAACTTCAGGAAGCAACAGTAAAAACAGAAGTGGCAGGTCATTCAGAAAAAGAAAAAAGAGGCAGCTTCTTTGATAAAATATTGCCAAAAGTAAAAGGCTTTTTTGACGATAACGATAATTAATAACGAAACAAAAATAAAAACTATGTCATTAGAATTTGATTTACCGAAAGATAACAACTCCATTATAAAAGTAATTGGTGTAGGAGGTGGTGGAAGCAATGCCGTAAACCACATGTTTAACCAAGGAATCGTTGGTGTTGATTTCATTGTATGTAACACGGATCGTCAAGCATTGGATATTTCTCCTGTGCCTTACAAAATTCAACTTGGTCCTGCTCTTACTGAAGGACGCGGTGCGGGAATGATTCCTGAAATCGGTATGAATGCAGCTATGGAGAACATTGAAGAGATTCGAGAATTACTTTCTCGTAACACGAAGATGGTTTTTGTAACTGCCGGTATGGGTGGAGGAACAGGAACTGGTGCAGCGCCTGTAATAGCTCAAGTGGCTAAAGATCTTGGAATTCTTACTGTTGGCATCGTAACCGTTCCCTTCAATTTTGAGGGTCGTAAACGTCGTCAACAAGCCGAAGACGGATTGAATAAAATGAGAGAAAACGTTGATACTTTATTAATAATTAATAATGAAAGGTTACGTGATTTCGGAAAAGATATGTCTTTGTCCCAAGCATTTGGACACGCCGACAATATCTTAACAGTTGCGGCAAAAGGTATCGCAGAAGTAATTTCAGTAACTGGAATAATAAATGTTGATTTCAATGATGTTAATACAGTACTAAGAAACTCCGGTCGAGCTATAATGGGAAGTGCCATCGGTGAAGGTGAAAATAGAGCAATTGATGCTGTCCAAAATGCATTGGTATCACCTCTTCTAAACGATAATGATATTTACGGTGCGAAATACGTGTTATTGAATATCACTTATGGTAACAAAGAAGTAATGATGGACGAAATAACTGAAATCACTGATTACATTCAAGATGCCGCTGGTGCTACGGCAGATGTAATTTGGGGTCATGGTTATGACAGTTCCTTAGGAGATAATTTGAGTATTACGTTAATTGCAACTGGGTTCAGCTCTGAACCTCTTACAGGTTTCGAAAAAGCACCGGAGCGTAAAGTTGTATCCTTAGAGGATGAAGCAAGAAAAGAGTTGACCACACCGCTTGATTCGCCAGTTTATGCTAGTACCGAAACGACAGATGTAGTGGCAGAAGAACTTTCCGTTACAGAACAATTACAGCAAGAACCTTTTTTAAAAACAGAAACAAGCGAAGTTTTACCGAGCTATACGAGTACGAATCTAACAGAGGAGGTATTAACATCTAGTGCTAATGATATCTCTTCAGAAACTGTTGTTTCAGATGTTGTAAGCGAGGAAGTTCTTTCTTTTAGTGAACCAATTCAGCCGGTAGTTGAATCTTCTTCAGAAGAGAAGATTTCTTATGATTTATTCGGAAGTACTGAGGAAAATACGGATACAACAGATACAACACCTGTTTGGAATGAAACATTGATTAATGAAACACCAGAAACAACTTGGAATAATGAATATTCTGAGGAGGAAATTGAGCCAACAGCAGAGTTAGAAGATACAACTGAAGCTTTTACTTGGGAAATGACAAGTGAAATTAAAGAAGATACAGTATCATCGACAGAAGTGCCTTTAGCGTCAGAACAAAACGTAGTGCGACATATGTTGGAGGATGATATAGTTTCTCCAGTCTCTACTGAAGAGGTAAAACGTCCTATCAGTGCAGAAGAATTGCAACAAAGAACACAAGAGCGCGTATCTCGAATTCAAGAATATACTGCAAAATTGAAAAAAGCAGACGGTATTAATGAATTCGAAAAAGAACCAGCATTTGTGAGGAGAAATATTACCTTAAATTCAACTACGCCAAGTTCTGAAGAGAATTTTTCAAGATTTGGTTTGGCCGATGATGGTACAGGTCAATTTTCACTTAGAAATAATAACTTCTTACACGATAACGTAGATTAATATGAGTTTTTCAGCGAAAATTAACGACGCTATTAAACAAGCAATGTTGGCGAAGGAGAAAGAAAGACTGGCTGCTTTGCGTGATATCAAATCTAAATTGTTGTTGGAAGCAACCTCGGGTGCTGGTGGTGAAGTCAGTGATGAAGCGGCAATAAAAATTTGCCTGAAATTGCATAAACAAAGGATGGAAACCTATGATTTGTATGTTGCACAGGGAAGAGAGGATTTAGCTGCAGATGAAATTTTTCAAGCCAAGGTGATAGAAGAATACCTTCCAAAGATGATGAGCAATGAAGAAATTCAGCAAGAAGTTTTGAAGGCAATTCAAGAGTCCGGTGCTGATGGTCCACAACAAATGGGAAAGGTAATGGGTATTTTAACCCCACGATTAGCAGGTAAAGCAGATGGAAAGATTGTGGCGCAACTCGTTAAAGAAGCATTAAACAAATAAACAAACAACAATCACATAACGGAAACGCACTGAAAGGTGCGTTTTTTTTATCTTTGAAAAATGAAGTTGAGTCAGGTTAAACAAGAAATGGTTGAAGTAATAAAAAGTTATAATTCGAAAGGATGGTCACCTGCTACTTCTACGAATTATTCTTTCAAAGATGAAACCGGACAGATTTGGGTTACTAAATCCGGAATTGATAAATCAATTATTTCTGTTGAGGATTTTATTACTGTTTCTGATCATGGAGAGTCTATTGGTGAGTATTCAAATATTAAGCCCTCTGCCGAAACACTAATTCATTGTGTACTATACGAACTGTTTCCTGACACTAAGTTTATTCTGCACAGCCATGGCCCATTTCCAGTTTTGGTGTCAATAAAATTGCAAAATGAATTTTCCGTTGAAGGATATGAAATTCAGAAAGGTTTTCCCGAGGTTTCTTCGCATGTGACAAAAACGGTGATTCCTGTTATTTCAAACAACCAAGACATGACATATTTTAAACAAGAACTGTCATATCGAAAATCGCAATTAAATAACAAGTGCTTTATTATTAAAAAACACGGGACCTATGCTTGGGGAACCACACTTTTTGAGGCAAAAAGACATTTGGAAACTTTGGATTATCTTTGTCAATGTGAATTCTTAAATACAAAGTAATGGCTGTATTATCAATACCCGAAAAAGACTTTCAAACTAGAAATGTAAAAGAAATTCGGAGTTTTTTTGAAGCTCGTGGAATATTCTTCGACCAATGGACTTGCGACGTAGTATTTGAAGATTCAGCAACACAAGAAGATATATTAAGTGCATATGAAAAGGACTTAGGGCCCTTCATGAAGCATGGTGGTTACCAAACTGCAGATGTTATTTCAATAAATTCCACTACTGAAAACTATGAGGCTATTCGCGCGAAATTTTTAGCTGAACATATTCATACAGAAGATGAAATTCGTTTTTTTGTGGATGGTAAAGGTTTATTTTGGTTCCACCTAGAGGGAGAACCTATTTTTAATTTGCTTTGTGAAAAAGGCGATTTAATATCCGTTCCAGAAGGGACAAAACATTGGTTTGACGCCGGAGAAACAAATCCTTTTGTAAAAGCTATTCGCATATTTATTGACATGAGCGGATGGGTACCACATTATACAGACTCGCAAATTGAAAAGTCTTTTGCTGATTTTAAAATGCCTTAAATGAGTTTTCGTTGCCGTTTTGTGCTTTCAGATATTGAGGGAACAACATCTTCTGTTTCTTATGTATATGACATACTTTTTCCATACTTTAGAAATCATATTGGTGAAATCACTCAGTTTGCGCATCTTTCCGAAGTTAAAGAAGCATTTGCCCAGGTGATTAATCTTTGCCAACAAGAGGAAGGAGTTGTTCTTACGACAAGCGAGGAGGTGATTCAAAAATTACTTCAATGGAGTAGAGAGGATAGGAAAATAACACCTTTGAAAACTCTTCAAGGGATTATATGGGATAAGGGTTATCAACTAGGTGAATTGAAAGGTCACGTTTACGATGATGTCGCATTCAACCTTGAAAAGTGGGTTTTGAACGGATTAAATGTCGGAATTTATTCATCTGGATCCGTTAACGCGCAAAAGCTCATTTTTAAATATTCAGTAGCTGGAGATTTAACAAAATGGTTATCTCATTATTTTGATACGAATATTGGGCAAAAAAGAAGTGAAGAATCTTATTTGAAAATCGCTTCTCGAATGGGACTTGATCCTAGTGATATCGTTTTCCTATCAGATATTCAGGAAGAAATAGATGCAGCTAGTATGGCTGGTTTGAAGACAATACATGTTTTGCGAGAACAGGGAATGAGTAGTAATTCAATCTATAGAGCCAAAGACTTCAATGAGGTGAATAACTTGCTTCACCAAATTTAAATTGATTCAAAGAAAATTATTCCTTAGGAATAACGAATACTTTTAAATGTAGTCGTTCTATTTTTTTTCGAGTATTTGTTCTCAACGTAATCAGTCTATCTTGATAGAAATACTTGCCAGAAGTATTGAAATAGACTTCAATTTTACTTGTTTTTCCCGGTTCAATTGGTGACGTTGGCAACTCAACTTCTGTGCAGGAACATTCCGTCTCAGATGAGTATATAATTAGCGGGGCCTTTCCTTTATTCGTAACTAAATAGGTGTAATGAACTATTTTACCCTCTAGAGTTTTAGGGAATTTAGCGGTACGGTAAGGAACAGAAAAAACCGCCATCTGTGCGTACACAGTGGCGGTGATAAATAGTGAAGCGACTAATAGCCAGTTCTTCAATTTAATTAATTATTTGTTGGAGCTCCAGAATTGTTTACTGGCGTACCGTTTTCCGGCGCAGGACCAACCTCTCCTTTGATTCTAAGTACAGAAATACCACCTTCCACATTTACAGCGTTAGAATTGATAGTTACTGATTTATTAATTGGACCTGGTCTTTTTGTGTCGTATTTAACACGAATTGATCCTTTAGCACCGGGAGCTATAGGTTCTTTCGGCCACTCAGGAACTGTACAACCACATGATCCTTTTGCATTTGAAATAATCAAAGGTTGATCACCCGTGTTTTTGAATTCAAATGAACAATAAGGCTCACCATCGTATTTAATGTTACCATAATCGTGAGTTTCTTTACTGAATTCAATTTTTGCGCCAGCTTGAACTGCTGTGTTTTGAGCATTTGCAGTAACCATTGCAGCTACTAAAAATGCAAAAGAGAAGAATAATTTTTTCATGATATTAAGTTTTTCAATTGTATGAATCAAAGATAATACCTAAAATCCATTCATTGTTTTTTTTAACACTTCGTTAACAAGCATTATTCGTCTCTCTTTAACCAACCTTTACGAATGAAATAAAAGAGAAGAATTAGAGAGAGTACGATCATGAGCCCAACGACTGTGTAATATCCGTATGGATAGTCTAATTCAGGCATGTACTTAAAGTTCATTCCATAAACACCTACAATAAACGTAAGAGGAATGAAAATGGACGAGACAACTGTAAGAAATTTCATGATTTCATTCATTCTTTGGCCTTGAGCCGCGTAATATAAATTCGAAATACCTTCAATAATCTGTTTGTTGGCGTCGATTTCTTCTAGGATACTCGCACAAGATTTCTGTAAGTTTTGAAAATAGCGTGCGTTGTCTTTTTCGATAAATTTACTATCTGAGGATAAAAGTTCATTGCTTATTTCTCGCAATGGTAGAACAATTTTTCTCAAAGAAATGAGCTTTCTTTTCTCGTTTTCTAATTCTCTAAATAACTGCTTGCTTTGATATTTTAAAATTTGACCGTCTATAGCTTCAATATTTTTGGTACAATCGGAAAGAACCTCGAAATAGTTGTCAATAATTGATTCCAACATTCTGTAAAGTAAGAAATCAGGACCCTTTATTCTAATTTTTCCGCGAGCTTTTTCAATTCTATCGCGAACATCGGTGAAGTGATCTGAAGATTTATCTTGATAGGAAATCAGGTAGTTTTCATTTAAAATAAAACTTATTTTATCTTCAATTAAGCTGTTGTCATTATGTTCGTTAGGTAAAAGCGATTTTACCGAAAAAAAAAGGAAAGTTGGATATTCTTCAACTTTTGGACGTCTTGTGGGGGTATAGAGGGCTTCAATAACCAACTTATCAATGCCTAGTTTCTTAGCTAATTGTTCAATGGCATTTCTATCCTCTAATCCATGATAATTCAACCAAAACACATGATCGGTATCGATATCACCTTCCAAAAAATTATCGGCAAAATAATGACTTGATTCTTTTTTAATAGCAAAAAATGCGGTGTTATATTGATATAATTGGCAATTACTCATGAGATTCTTGATGTGCAGATTTACCAAATGCGCAACCATCGCAAGGCGGTTGTTTTTTGATAAATTTAGAGTAAAATAAATAAGCTAGATAAGAAATAGCTACTGAAACAAAAAATATTACGATAACTAATTGCATCATAATTCCAATTGTTTTTCCCAAAATTCATTGAGAAGAACCACAAGTTTTCTGGACATATTATTATAGAAGCGTTTAGTTCTATAGCCACCAATCCAATTAATTCCGCGAATAGCATTAGTAACGAAAATTTCATCTGCAGCTAAAAGGTTTTGAGGCAATATAGCACATTCATATACCTTAATACCATTTGCCAGTGCTAAATTGATAATTTGCATACGCATAGTTCCTGCCAAACAACCCTCATCTAATCCTGGAGTGTATAAAACACCATTGCTTACCACAAAAACATTGCAAGAGGAGGTTTCCAAAATATTTCCCCTGTCATTAGATAAAAACAAATCGTCAAGCCCTTTTTCTTGTGCAGATAATGCGGCCATCACGTATGTTAATCCTGCCTTTGTTTTGTAGTTTGAAAGAAAATTCTTTTGAAGTTTAATATCTTGGTAAATATCAATTTCAAGTCCCTTGGCATTTAATTCAAAATGATTCACTTCATAAGGATATACCTCAATGTAATAGGTACATTCATTCGAATCAGGCAGATATGCTCCACCTGTCACTCTGTCAAGAGAAAGACGACAACGACCACCTTCTTTTATAGATGATCGATAAAGTAATTCTTTAATTTTCTCTTCAAAAAAATTAGCGTTAAAAAAACTAGGAGTACGCATTTTAATTGCCTTTGCTCCTTCTAATAAACGCTTAATATGGTTCTCCATATTTAGAGGCTTACCAGCAATTACTCGAATACTCTCAAATACACCATCCCCGTACAAGTGTCCTCTGTTACCCGGATGTATTGTAGGGGCATCTGCAGGTAATATTGTTCCGTTATTGTTGACGTATAATATAGCCATTAAAAAATCAGTTCAAAAAAGGTTATCAATTTATTGGGCTCTAACAAAGTTACGTAAAGAATTCCGAAAAGAGCTCCTCCAATATGTGCCTCGTGTGCAATTCCTGTATTACCTCTTCGCATTGCCAAATATTCAATTAACAGATAAACAGGACCGAAAACGAAAGCCGGTATAGGTACAGGAATAAATAACAAACCCAGTTTCATGGTTGGATGCCAAAAAATAGCAGCAAAAATAACAGCTGAAACTGCCCCTGAAGCCCCTAAACTTTGGTAAAACACATTGTCTTGATGTTTGTAATACAAATAACCTGTAGCAAAGATTCCACCGAAAAAATAAAGTATCGCAATATGAAGAGCACCATCTTCCGGACCAAATTGATACCGCCATTGATATTCGAGAAATGATCCCAAAAAATAAACCGAAAGCATGTTGAATGCAAGGTGTTGGAAATCAGCATGTATAAATATGTGAGATATTATTCTATAGATTTCATTTTTCCGTTTCATTCGATAAGGAAAAAATGTCAATTTACTTTTCCAAGTTTCAGAATTAAAACAAACGACCGAAATTACAATGGTCAACAACATTAGTAATAAAATAATACTTAATCCTTTGGAGGCGATGAACATATTTTACTAAATTAACCAATTATTTAAGAGAGGTGACTAGATTTTTATTTTTACTGTTAACGCTACTGCTATTTAGTAGTTGTAATAGTGAGGAAAATGCAGAAGAAATTGAGCATGTAGATAAGTCGTTCCTAAATGACCCCTCAATTACCGATAACGAAAAGTTTTCAAGAGCACTGGATCCCAGATTTTTAAATTCGTTGGGAATAAATAGTAAACAGCAAGAAGCCGTAATTAGTTTTTACAAAGAAAACGCATTCAAGTTTAAGTATTATGTCAAGGATTCTTTGACCAATTTTGGATTGACGGTCGAAAAATGTCTAGCGGAACCATTGCAATTTGGTGTACCTACGAATAGATTGATCGAGCTGAAAAAAAACTATCATTGGATAGAAAAAGAAATTTTAATGACTTCTAATCTGTTGAGTATGGTAGGAGTTTTGAAAAACGGATTACTTGATTTTGAGCAAAAGAAATTTAAGGAATTAATTCCATTAGATGGAAAGGAATTCTACAGTCAACTGAAGCAATTAGACACTATTCCATTATCAAAACTTATTATAAAACAAGGCTCAATTGACACCAATTATCAATACCTAGCCCAACATCTTTATGATTTTTGTCAAAACTACCCATTGGACACCCATACCTATTCATTAAAATCTAAAAAAGAAGACACGTTGAATTTCGAAAAAAATATTAAGTCATGTCTTGTTTCTAAAGGATTTCTGAACAATAAAGCGACAGATCTCGAATTTAAAAAAGCAATAAAAAAATTCAAATTGTATTGTGGCTTCAATGAAGATAGCAATATCGATGACGCTACGTTACAAGCTTTAAATGAGAGCACTTACACGAAGGTTGTTCGGGCTTCCATTGCACTCGATAAGATGAGGCAGCGACCAGCAAGTGAAAAGAAATTTGTTCGTGTGAATTTGCCTTCGTTTGAGTTGTTTTTTGTCGCAGATGACACATTGAGAAGCCGAAATCGAATAATTATTGGAAAAACATCTAACCAAACACCGGAATTACAGGCCACGATAAATAGAATTGTTTGTTATCCTTTCTGGAAGGTCCCACAATCCATAGCAGATAAAGAAATATTGCCTGCGGTTAAAGCAAATTCAAATTACCTTTCGAAAAATCATTACCGAATTTACAGAGGAAAAACTGAAATAAATCCGAGTAGTGTCTCCTGGAAAAAATACAGCAAGAATTTCCCATACACAGTTATTCAAGACCCTGGCCCACATAACAGCCTAGGAATCATTAAACTTGAATTTTACAATTCCTACAATGTCTACGTGCACGATACACCGTCTAAGTCATTATTTAAAAGAGGGTATAGGAGTTTTTCTCATGGTTGTATGCGGTGTGAAAATCCAGTAGAATTGGCGAAAACAATTTTGGATTATGATTCGATTCGTCCTAAAAATAGAAATATTTTCGTCAGGGATTCCATAGATAGTATCTTACAGAGAGAAATAAACTTCAGTATTCCGCTTAAAAAGTCGATACCAATTTTCGTTGAATACATAACAGTTAGTGCAACAAAAGAGTTTTTGTACTTTCATCTTGACCTATATAAGAGAGAGGAAGAATATGTAAAGTTATTAATAGGAGGATAAAAAGTTTACGTAATTTTGTGATATGGCTATAATTTCTCCTTCTGTACTATCCTGTGATTTTGGCAACATTCAAAGAGATGTTGAGATGTTAGATTCCTCGAATGCAGAATGGATTCACATCGATGTAATGGATGGGGTTTTTGTACCGAATATCTCATTTGGATTTCCAGTTCTTACAGCAATTCGAAAACACACATCGAAAGTTTTAGATGTCCACCTCATGATAGCTAACCCAGATAATTACTTGGTGGATTTTTGTGCTGCGGGCGCGAATATATTAACGGTTCATTATGAGGCATGTACTCATTTGCATAGAACAGTTTCAGAAATTAAACGCTTGGGAATGAAAGCAGGAGTTGCATTAAATCCTCATACCCCAATCAGTGTATTGGAAGAAATAATTTCAGAACTAGATTTGGTATTAGTTATGTCTGTTAACCCAGGTTTTGGTGGTCAGCAATTTATCGTTTCCGCAACAGATAAAGTAGCAAAAATCAAAGAATTAATTAAACTAAAAAATTCAAGTGCCTTAATTGAAGTAGACGGTGGTATAAATTTAGAGACAGGAAAACTTCTTATTCAAGCAGGAGCGGATGCTCTTGTTGCAGGCAGTTTTGTCTTTGGTTCTAACTCACCATTGGCTACCATAAAATCATTAAGTGAATTGTAGTAACTTTTTATTTCAGAGTGCGTTTGTATGTTCATGAAACTAATTTTCTTCACTTTTTTAGTTTTACTTTCCTCTAATTTCTATTCACAAGATTTGAGTGAGAAAGAAAATGAACTCAATAAATCGTTGCTTCTTCTCAGGGGAGCGACAACAGACGAGGAAATGACTGAACTAAATGCTAAATTCAAAGTGAAAATGTTAGACTTTCTTAAAAATGAGGGAGCACTCACTCACAAATTTAATTCGTGCAAAACTATCTCAGTATTAGATAGCCCTGATGGCCTTGTACGATTGATCACCTGGAATATTGAATACACTGATTTTACCTATGCCTTTGATGGGGTAGTTATGCATTTTGATGACAGGAAAGAAAAAGTTAAGTTATTCGAGCTAAATGACATTCTCGATCCTTATTCCGAGCGACCAACCGGCATAATTGATGCAAAAAATTGGTACGGCGCCTTGTATTATCAAATGATTCCATTTGAGAGAAATGGCAAAATGGAATATGTTCTTCTTGGTTGGGATGGAGGAACTCCGGGAAATAATTTTAAAGTCATAGATGTGATGACAGTGTCCTCAAATGGAGTCAAGTTCGGAAGTCCTGTATTCAAAGAAAAAAACACGGTTCATAAAAGAATGATTTACGAGTTTTCCGAGCAAGCGAAAATGACCTTGACCTTTGATAAGAAGTACAATCGAATAGTAATGGATCATCTTTCTCCTGAAGCACAAAGTTTGGCGGGTGTTAAATCCTATTATGTTCCTGACATGTCATATGATGCATTTTATTTAGAAGATGGAATGTGGTATTTACGTGAAGATGTAATTGCTGTTAATCAAGGAGATGCAAAAAAAGAAATGCGTCAATGGAAAAATCCAGATGAAGATAGACCAGGCGAGACAGTTAATCACGTAGCAAGAACTCCTGAATCAGAATTAGAATCTGCCAAAAATGAGATGAATATGGTTCCAAAAAAGGTAAAAACCAGTAAGAGGGAATCCAAAAATAGTCTGAAAGTCACCACCGGTAAATATAAAACAAAAAGGAAACCTCGGAAATTCAATGAAATCAATGGACAATAATGCAGTTAGGTAGAATCAATAAACTTACTGTTAATAGAATAACACCACCAGGAGCGTATTTAGAGGATTTTAAAGGTGACGAAGTGCTCTTGCCAAAAAAATATCTTGTTCCCGAAAGTGATTTCCAAGTTGGAGCCACTGTTGATGTTTTTGTATTCAAAGATTCTCAAAATAGAATCGTAGCAACAACAGAGAAACCCTTTTTACTTTTGGGGACGATCGCCTACCTAAAAGTGGATACGGTAAACATGTACGGTGCTTTTGTCGATTGGGGACTAGACAAAAATTTATTTGTTCCATTTAAAGAACAAGCGCAAAAAATGGAGGAAGGTCAATCTTATTTGGTAACCTTGCGTTACGATAATCAAACAGATCGCCTATTTGGTAGCAGCAAAATTGGAAAAGTTCTTGAACCCTGCCGAGAATCTTTAGAAGAACAAATTGTTAATGGATTGATCTGGCAACGTACAGAATTGGGTGTAAAGGTTGTTGTAAATCAGCGTTACGAAGGTCTGATCTTCAAAAATGATGTCAATAAAAATCTTCAAATTGGTGACGAGATTACCTGTTATGTAAGGAAAGTAAGAGAGGACGGAAAATTAGATCTACAAATAGATGCATTGGGATTAGAAAAATATGACAATGCTTTTGTTATACTATTGGATCTTCTAAAGGAGAAAAAAGAAATTTTTCTTCACGATAAATCAAGTCCAGAGGAAATTGTTTCAGTGCTCGGTATGAGTAAAAAGCTATTTAAACAAACCGTTGGTAAATTGCTAAAAAAACAACTTATAACCTTAACGGAGAACTCCATAAAACTAAAATAATTTCGGCTCGGGTACTTTCTCGTAATCAAAACGTGCCCGTTTGAAAGGAAATATTTCCTGTAATTCGCCAGAGTAGTAAAATTCAAAGGCGACAGCACCAAAAGAATATTGGGTATTGCCCACCTCGAAACTAGATCCTCCAACTTCTGGATTTGCTTTTGGTTTGGATTTATTAAAACCAAGGTTGAACAATGAAGCAAAAATTTCTGGACGGTCGTTGATTGGAAAACCAGCTCTTTCCCATTGCATTTTAATTTGTTTTACAAAAAGGGCTGTGTACAAATAAGAATAATAATGATTTTTCATTTGTACCAGTCGTTTTATAGTAGGACTCATACCTTCATTGACTGCGGCATCGAAGTTTTGAGTGGAATCATAGTCCAATAAGTGTTCATACTCAGCACCCAAGTAATATGTTGAATTTTTATCTTTTAGATTTTGTTCTATTTGCTGAGCCGTCGTTTCTTTGATTCCGGTAACACCATAAGAGAAATTATTTTCAACCACCAAAATTTTAAGAGGCCCAATATATTTTTTGTAGGATTCTCGTTTTGAATTGAAAAGACGAATTTGTTCTCCAACAAGACATGCTACAATTAAGCGTGGTTCAACTCCTGACACCTTTGCAGCAGAATCAATGTAGTATTTATCTTTTTTAACGGCTTCCTTAAAAGCAATCCATTCCGCAATATTCATCCATTCAAAAACGCTTAAATTAGTGTTTTGACGAGGCGAAAGATTGTTTTGCATCTGTGCTAAATCAGATTGATACTGGCTATTTTCTCGCATACGAAGATCAACGGCATCCAGCATTCTTAGGGTTAATTTTTCATCTTTGGTTTCTGTCCATGCCTTCAATATATAGTTTGCGTTCAGAGGATAATAGCGATTCAGCAGCATAATTCTATTTAAGGCTTCGTAACGATGCTTTACAACATTAACGCTGTCGGTTTTAAATCCCTGATTGTATTTGTCGTCCATTTCTTGGAAGTAGCGGTTGTTAGGATCCACCATACCAAAATCATTAGAAGACATCAATCCAGTCTGAAACATGACCCATGCTAAAAAAACACCTGCCCCGAGAATTGCAAATACGTATAAAAAAAAGTAGTACGGAATACGCACCCATTTATTGGCAAAAAAATTACGTATACGTGATTTGAAAGTCATGAATTATAATTCCCTACATACGTGTAAATTATTTTTTGGTTTCATTCAATTCTATTGCTTAATTCGAGAAATTGTATCTTTGTTTCCATGCATTCACCTCACATCGGAAAAGTAGCCATTATCGGCGGCGGAAGTTGGGCATCGGCACTTACGAAAATTATTTCATCGAATGGATATGCTGTTCAGTGGTGGATGAGAAATGAGAAAGCGGTTGAACATATCCGTAAATTCAAGCATCATCCGAACTATCTCCAATCAGTTGAATACGATCTGTCGAATATTACACTTTCAACAGATTTAGTGAATTCAATACATTCATGCGAAATCATAATTATTGTTGTGCCTGCGGCGTATATGAATTCAACATTTAACGGGTTGACGAAGGAGCATTTCGAGGGAAAAACTATATTTTCGGCAGTAAAAGGTATTGTGCCTGAATTCAATGCAATCCCTGCTCGTTACCTACATAAATCCTTTAATATTCCATACGAAAATATCGGAATCATTTGCGGTCCTTGTCATGCCGAAGAAGTTGCGATGGAAAGATTAAGTTACCTAACAATCGCTTGCTTGGACAATGCCAAATCACATGCAGTAGCTTCTTTTTTGGCGAATAGGTACATAAGAACAACCGAGTCGGATGATTTATTCGGAACTGAACTTTCTGCGATTCTAAAGAATGTCTATGCATTGGCAGCCGGAATTTGCTCGGGACTTGGTTACGGCGATAATTTTCAATCCGTTCTAATTGCGAATGCAATTCAAGAAATAGAGCGATTTATCGATGAGGTAAGTCCAATTCATAGAGATACGAAAACAAGTGCTTACTTGGGAGATTTGTTGGTAACGGCCTATTCAAATT
The DNA here is from genome assembly GCA_964562965.1 of uncultured Lishizhenia sp. GTDB lineage: Bacteria > Bacteroidota > Bacteroidia > Flavobacteriales_D > Crocinitomicaceae > UBA952. The sequence goes on along the minus strand of CAZLVX010000001.1, from coordinate 25,680 downwards.
TCTCAAGAAATAGAACCTTCGGATTCATGATCGGAAAAGGATATTCTGTAGCGAATGCACAACTAGAAATGAAAATGGTCGCTGAAGGATATTATGCTACCAAGTCATTGGTTGAAATCAATCAGAAGTTTAAAGTAGAAATGCCTATATTGGAAATGGTTAATGCCGTAATTTATCAAGGGATTAATCCGCAAGAAGCAGTAAATAATTTGTCAGAAAAATTAACATAAATGGTTAAAGTATTCAAATTTGGAGGAGCTTCAGTAAAAGATCCTTCCGCCATTCAAAATGTTGCCTCCATATTATCACGGTACCCTAAAGATAAGCTGTTAGTGATTGTGTCGGCCATGGGAAAAACAACCAATAAACTGGAAGAAATCGTTTTTGCTTATCAACGTGGAGAAGAACATTCCTTTATGAGATTGGTTCATGAGCTCGAAGATTTTCATTTTCAAATCCTTCAGTCATTATTTTCAGATAGACACTTTAAAATCTACGGAATCATCGAAGATATTTTCGATCAGTTAAAATTAAGATTTAAAAAACCATTCTCAGAAAATTTTTCATTTGAATACGACCAAATTGTTTCGTTAGGAGAAGTTCTGTCAACTCATGTGATTAACGCTTACCTAGTTGAGAGGGGATTCTCGTCTGTTTGGCTTGATGCGCGTTCCTTAGTTAGAACTGACAATAATTACCAAGAAGGAAATGTTGATTGGAAAAAAACCGAAGAATTGATTCAAGGAAATGTGGAACCACTTTTCACACAAAATAAAATTCTAGTAACACAAGGATTTTTAGGTCATACCCCCGAAGGAATGACAACTACGCTAGGGAGAGAGGGTTCGGACTATACTGCGGGAATATTTGCATATTGCCTCAAGGCTGAAGGTGTGACGATTTGGAAGGATGTTCCTGGTATGCTAAATGCTGATCCAAAACTTTTTGATGATACAGTTTTATTGAAACAAATCTCCTTCAAAGAAGCAATTGAACTTTCCTATTATGGCGCAAGTGTTATACATCCTAAAACGGTTAAACCTCTCCAGAACAGAAATATACCACTTTATGTGAAGTCGTTTATCAAGCCCGAGGAAAACGGAACTGTTATTCAAGAAAAAAGTGATTTTGATAGTTTAGTACCTTCTTACATCTTAAAATTCGACCAAGTATTATACACCATTACACCAAAGGATTTTTCTTTTCTCGTGGAAGAAAATTTAAGCGATATTTTTAAGCGTTTAGCGAATGCGAATGCGAAGATTAATATGATGCAGAACTCAGCATTGAGTTTTTCGATACTTCTTGACAGAAAGAAAGTTAATCCAGAAGATGTTTTACATATGTTTAGTGATAGTTATCATGTGAAATATAATGAGGGATTGGAATTGATCACTATTCGTCATTATGATGAATCAACGATTCAGAAAGTCACCGCAAATAAAGAAATACTAGTTCAACAAAGAACGAGACAAACGGCTCGTTTCGTTGTGAAAAAAAATAAATAATACCTAATTTAAGGTAGTGTGAATTCTTCTATTCCTATTAATTTTACCCTGTGTCTACATTATTAGATCTTGAGTTAGGTAACAAGGCGGTTATTCTGGAGGTTTTACCATCATCCTTAAGTGCAAAAATGGCAGAAATGGGCCTTATTGAAGGAGCAGAGTTATCCGTTGCGTTCAAAGCACCTTTTGGAGACCCAATTGCTATTGAGTTGAATGGCAGCCTCTTATCATTGCGTAAAAAAGAGGCAAGTCTTGTAAAAATTCAATTGATATGACGCTGAAAATTGGACTTTTTGGAAATCCGAATACAGGAAAAAGTTCTTTGTTTAATATGCTGACAGGGTTAAATCAACACGTGGGAAATTTTCCTGGTGTAACCGTAGAAAAAAAATACGGGGTAATCAAGCGTTCAGTAAAAACCTTCACCATCTTCGATTTCCCCGGGATTTATTCACTATATCCAACAAGTCAGGACGAACAGGTGGTGTACGATGTCTTAAAAGAACCGAATCACCTTGATTTTCCAGACATGGCATGCGTTGTTCTGGATAGTTCTAATCTTTCTCGAAATTTATTGCTGTTAACTCAACTTTATGACTTAAAAATTCCAATTGTAGCTATTTTAAACATGTGGGATTTAGTAGAGAAAAGAGGATTGACAATTGACCTCTCCAATTTAGAAAAAACTTTTCCGGGCGTGACATTCGTGCAGACTAATGCGCGTGTGGGTTTAGGTAAAGAAAGAATATTCGAGGCACTAGAAAAGACTATTGAAACATCAAATTATTCTCCGATAATTGATTCCTTTGAGTTATCCAAAATTGAAGATAAAAAAAGTCAGGAGAATGAAATTAAAATCAGATATGGTTGGATAAACGAGAAACTCCCTCATTTTTTAAAATCCAAGCCTGTTGTAGAAGAGAGAACTAAAAAAATTGATAAAATCCTTACACATCCTGTATTTGGCTACTTGATTTTTCTTTTTGTTCTTTTCGCAGTTTTTCAGTTTATTTTCAGTTTCGCTGTCATTCCCATGGATTTTATTGATTTAAAATTTAGTCAGTTGTCAGAATGGGTCGGAACAACTATGCAATCGGGCTTGTTTAATGACTTGGTTTCGCAAGGAATTATTCCTGGAATAGGGGGAGTTGTGGTATTTATACCTCAAATCGCTCTTTTGTTCTTCTTTTTATCCGTTTTGGAGGAAACGGGTTATCTAGCGCGAGTTGTATTTTTAATGGACAGATTGATGAGGCCATTTGGATTAAATGGTAAAAGTGTGGTTCCTCTGATGTCCAGTGTGGCCTGTGCCATCCCTGGGGTTATGGCTACTCGAACAATTGCTGATTGGAAGGAGCGCTTGATTACAATTTTTGTTGCTCCACTAATGAGTTGCAGTGCGCGTATTCCTGTATTCACTTTATTAATTTCGTTGACTATACCGAACGAAGATGTTGCGGGAATATTTAATTTACAAGGAATTGTGCTCATGGGCCTTTATTTACTTGGAATTGTGTCGGCCTTACTCGTCGCTATAATACTAAATAAACTTATAAAAATTAAATCTGTAGGATATTTACTTTTAGAACTTCCAAGTTACAAATCCCCTCGTTGGAAAAATGTAATTATCAACGTTTTAGAAAAGGTTAAAATATTCTCACTGGATGCAGGAAAAGTAATTCTGGCAATTTCAATCATTCTTTGGGCAATGGCTACATTTGGTCCGGGAAACACAATGGAAATTGAAGCGAAAAAAAGAGAAGAATCCTTAGCATCTTCTTCACTTTCTGAAGATGAAAAAGAGCAACAAATTGCAAGCGTCAAATTGGAACATTCCTACATCGGAATTATGGGAAAAGGTCTTGAACCAGTGATTGCACCTTTGGGTTATGATTGGAAAATCGGAATTTCTTTAATCACTTCTTTTGCAGCCCGTGAAGTTTTTGTTGGATCCTTAGCAACAATATATGCAGTACATGACGAAAGCGAGGAGAACGACCGATTAATCGACCGATTAAAAAAAGAACTAAAACCTGACGGTACACCGGTATACACATTAGCCACTGGTATGAGTTTAATGGTATTTTATGTTTTTGCTATGCAATGTATGGCGACACTGGCAGTAGTTAAAAGAGAGACCAACTCATGGAAATGGCCAATTATTCAAATTGTTTTCATGGGGGTTTTAGCCTATTCTGCTTCCTTTATCACCTTTATATTATTTTCCTAGGATTCATTTTAGTTATTCACAACTGTTAATTTGAGAAACTATAATTGTTATCTTTAGATTTCTGATAATTATTATCTCATGTATTTAATTTTTGATACCGAAACCACGGGTTTACCGAAGAATTTCAATGCTCCAATTAGTGACACAGAAAATTGGCCGAGAGTGGTTCAAATTGCTTGGCAGTTGCACGATGAATGGGGAGTTTTGGTAGAACAAAAAGATTTTGTAATTCGTCCGAACGGTTTTAATATTCCTTTTGAATCCGAAAGTATTCACGGAATTTCAACGGAACTCGCCAACATGGTGGGAGAAGAATTGGAAGATGTGTTGCACCTGTTTAAAAGAAGTTTACAAAAAGCAACCTTTGTTGTCGGTCACAATGTTGGATTTGATTTAAATGTATTAGGTTGTGAGTTCTACAGGTTGCAAGAGGAGGTTCCTTTTCATCATCCTATTTTAGATACATGTACTGAAAAAACTGCTGAACTGCTAAAACTTCCCGGAGGAAAGGGAGGGAAATTTAAATTGCCATCACTAACGGAATTGAATTACTTTTTATTCAATGAAGGGTTTGAGGAGGCACATAATGCAACTGCCGATGTTGAGGCTACATCGCGATGTTTTCTCGAGTTAATTAGGCAAGAATTTTTTCCAGCTGATGCTCTTCAACAAAAAGAGGATTTCTTGGAAGCGTTTAAATTGAAGAACCCTATTCAAATATCACCGATTGGTTTAAGTCATGTTAACTTGAAACAAGAAAGTGCCAAGTTAAGACCAGCTCCCAAAAAACAAGAGCAAAACACCGAAGTAGATAATTCGGATTTATCCACACTTTTGGATCTTCCTTTTGGACATCTGCATAACCACACACAATTTTCTATATTACAATCCACTTCCGAGGTTAAGGCTCTTGTGAATAAAGCTATTGAGTTAGAAATGGAGGCCGTCGCTATAACAGATACCGGAAATATGATGGCGGCATTTCAATTTGAGAAAGCTGTATCATCATACAATCAAAAAATTGCGGCAGATAGAAAAGAGGCACAGGAGAATGGTATTCCATTTTCGAAGAAAGAACTGTTGCCTATTATAGGATGCGAGTTTAATTTATGTAGAAATCGTCTTGATAAAACTCAAAAAGATAACGGGTATCAAATTGTACTTTTAGCAAAAAATAAACAGGGATATGAAAACCTCATCAAATTAGCATCTGTTGCTTATACTGAGGGAATGTATTATGTACCGCGAATCGATAGAGAGATTTTAGAAAAACACGCAAGTCACCTAATTGCATTATCCGGAAATTTATATGGAGAAATTCCAAATTTAATTTTAAATGTTGGTGAACGTCAAGCTGAAGAAGCCCTCGTTTGGTGGAAAACTCTTTTTGGAGAGGATTTTTACCTAGAATTGAATAGACATTATTTAGAAGTTGAAGATCGCGTCAATACAACCTTAATTGATTTTTCAAAAAAGCATCAAGTTAAATTAGTTGCAACAAATAACACGTATTACCTTTCAAAAGAGGACGCTTTAGCACATGACGTTTTATTGTGTGTGAAAGACAATGAATTGGTGGAAACTCCAAAAGGACGAGGGAGAGGTTTTCGATATGGCTTAGAAAATGATCACTATTATTTTAAGTCAAAAAAGGAAATGTTGGAGCTCTTTTCGGATATTCCTGAAGCAATTAAAAGCATTGGTGAAATTATTCAGAAGTGCGAATCGTATGGTCTTTCAAGAGATGTATTACTTCCTGCTTTCGAGATTCCATCAGAATTCCGTGATGACAATGATTTGGCGGATGGTGGTAAAAGAGGTGAAAATAATTTTTTACGCTTCCTGACCATTGAAGGAGCGAAGAAGCGCTACAAAGACATAACACCTGAAATCCAAGAGCGAATAGATTTTGAGCTTGGCACAATTGAGCGAACAGGTTATCCTGGATATTTCCTTATCGTACAAGATTTTTGTCAAGCTGCTCGAGATATGGGTGTTTCTGTCGGACCAGGAAGAGGTTCTGCTGCGGGTTCTGTAGTTGCTTATTGTACGGGTATTACTAATGTGGATCCGATAAAGTATGATTTACTTTTTGAGCGTTTTCTTAACCCTGATCGCGTCTCCATGCCAGATATTGATATTGATTTTGATGACGAAGGTCGCGGTAAGGTAATTGATTATGTAATCAATAAATATGGTGCAAATCAAGTTGCACAAATCATCACCTATGGCACCATGGCGGCGAAATCAGCAATCCGAGATACCGCACGAGTAATGAATTTACCCTTACCGGAAGCAGATCGATTAGCAAAAATGATCAGTGATTTATCTTTGAGAGATACACTTAACTTAGATGAAGCTGTTTTAGTCGATAAATTGCGAAATCAGGAGGCTGTGGCTGCAGCTAAAGAATTAAGGCGTATTGCGCAATCAAATGATTTGCAAGGAGAAGTTTTACGAAAGGCAAAGGAGATAGAAGGTTCTGTAAGAAATACGGGAATTCATGCCTGCGGCGTTATTATTACCCCAGATGATTTAACAAAGTTCGTTCCGGTAGCCACGGCGAAAGACTCTGATTTGGTTTGTACTCAATACGACAATGCAGTTGCTGAATCTGCAGGATTACTAAAAATGGACTTTCTTGGATTGAAAACTCTCACTTTGATAAAAGATGCCGTAAAATTCGTTAAAGAAGCGCATCAACTAGATCTCGATCCTGATTCTTTTCCTATCGACGATGAAAAGACCTACGCTTTATTTCAAAGAGGAGAAACAGTTGGGATATTCCAATACGAATCTGCCGGAATGCAGAAGTATTTGAAAGAATTGAAGCCTACGGAATTTGCGGATTTAATTGCAATGAATGCTTTGTATCGACCAGGTCCAATGGAATACATACCTTCGTTTTGTCGTCGAAAGCATGGTGAAGAGCAAATTGTTTATGATTTGGCGGATTGCGAAGAATATCTAAAAGAAACATATGGAATTACTGTTTACCAAGAGCAGGTGATGCTTTTATCCCAAAAACTGGCAGATTTTACGAAGGGTGAAGCCGATACTTTGCGTAAAGCAATGGGAAAAAAAGACAGAAAGGTTTTGGATAAAATGAAACCTACGTTTATTGAAAGAGCCTCTGCGAAAGGACATCCATCTGAAGTTTTAGAGAAAATATGGAAAGATTGGGAAGCTTTTGCATCTTACGCTTTCAATAAATCTCACTCGACATGCTACGCTTGGGTTGCATATCAAACTGCTTATTTAAAGGCAAATTATCCTGCTGAATATATGGCCTCCGTATTGAGTAACAATATGAACGACATCAAACAGGTATCCTTTTTTATGGAAGAATGCAAAAGAATGGGTATTGATGTTTTAGGTCCAGATATCAATGAATCCAATTATGCATTTACTGTAACAAAGGCTGGAGCAATACGCTTTGGATTGGGTGCAATAAAAGGAGTAGGTGAGGGTCCTGTTGATACGATAATTAAAGAGCGTTCAGAAAATGGAAATTACGCCTCCATATTTGATTTAACGAAACGTCTTCCTTCGAGTGCTTGCAATAGGCGCGTCCTTGAGAATTTGGTTTATTCTGGAGGATTTGATTCCTTTAAAAATATGCACAGAGCTCAATATTTTGTTCAAGATGGAAGTGGAAGACTTTTCCTGGAAACAGCAATTCGCTATGGCAATAGTCACCAGGGAAATAATAATTCTGCTCAACACAGCATGTTTGAGATGTCTGAAGAAGTAAGCGCAGTTGAACCAACGATTCCAAAGTGTGATGAATGGCCAAGTATCTATAAACTAAATAAAGAAAAAGAGGTAATAGGGATATTTATTTCTGGCCACCCTTTGGATGACTTTAAAATCGAAATATCCTCTTTCTGTAATGGGTCAATAGGGATGTTGCAACAAATGAAGCAATATGCAAATAAAGAAATTGTTTTAGCGGCCATTGTGACTGATGCCGAACATCGGATTACTAAAAATGGAGATGCTTTCGGGACGATAATGATTGAGGATTATAGTGATTCCTTTAAACTGTTTTTATTTAAAGAAAACTACCTCAAGTTCAAGCATTTCATGGAATTAGGAACCTTTATTGTAATCAGAGGAAGAATTGAAATACCTCGGTATCGTTCGGAATTGGAGTTTGTGATAAGTTCTATTGAATTATTAAATGATTTCAGAGAAAAGAAAACCAAACAGATCTCGATTAAACTTTCAAATCGTGAAGTTGATCAGCTATTATTGGACAAGTTGAATACAATTTTCACGAAGAATTCAGGAAATTGTCAAGTTCAATTTACCATTTACGACGTAAACGAGGGGATAGAGATCAACATGCCATCACGTTCAGTTCGAGTTTCTCCAACAAAAGAACTATTCAAGGAATTAGCATCAATGGACTTGGAATTTCGGCTAAATTAAAGTAATGTAAGGCAAAAAAAAAGACTGCTTTACGCAGTCTTTTTTTATTTCAATTATTTAAGTCTATCTAGAAGATGCTTTTTTTCTTCCTGTCTTAACTTCTTTCACTTCCTCGATTCCGTCGAATGGAACTAAAATTCTACCACAGTGTTCGCAAACTATAATTTTCTTTTTAGTTACAATATCAAGTTGGCGTTGAGGTGGAATTTTATTGAAGCATCCTCCGCAAGACCCACGCATAACCTGTACGACAGCAAGTCCATTTTTAGCATTATCTCTCAAACGCTCATACGCACTGATTAATCTGTCCTCAATGTTCTTTTTTGCAGCATCAGATTCTTTTTGGAATTGCTCCTCTTCTTTTTGAGTTTCGCTAATAATTGCATCCAATTCAGCTTTCTTTCCATCTAAATCAGCTTGCTTCGAAGCAAGTTTTTCTTGTGCTTCGTTAAGAACTTCTTGTTTGTTCTCAATTTTAAACTTGGCTTCCTTGCTTTTTTTCTCGTGTAACTTAATTTCTAGTTCTTGAAATTCTATTTCTTTTGCTAGAGATTCAAATTCACGATTATTACGCACGTTATTTTGTTGCTCTTTATATTTTGCAATGGCCGTTTCAGAATCTTTAGAAGCAATTTTTCTATCGTTTACTTCAGTTTCTAATTCATTAATTTCATCATTGATTTTTCCGATACGCGTAGTTAAGCCACTTACTTCGTCTTCTAAATCTTGAACTTCTAAAGGTAATTCTCCACGTATAGTTCTGATTCTATCTATTTCAGAATCAATTTTTTGAAGATTAAAAAGGGCGTCTAATTTGTCCGCTACCGTAGTCTCTTTTTTTGTTGCAGTTGCTGCCATTGACTATAGATAATTTATTGGATTCGTATTAATTTCAGTTAATTGGATGGCAAAGGTACTAAATTTTTCTTTTAGTTTTTCAGCAATTAATTCACCTGTAAATTGTTCGCTTTCAAAATGACCAATATCGGCAATAATAATCTTGTTATCTGCCTCGAAAAAATCGTGGTATTTAAAGTCAGAACTAATAAAAATATCTGCCCCTGCTTGAATAGCTTTAGAAAGAAGAAAACTACCAGATCCTCCACAAACCGCTACTTTTTTAATGGTAGCTTTATGTGGTTTGGTATATTTAATTGCTCCACAATTGAACGTCTTTTTTAAGTATTGTAGAAATTCACTAACGTTAATATCAGCATCGAGTTCACCTATCATTCCAGAGCCAATTTCTTGATTAGTATTTTGTATTTTAATCCATTCGTGAGCAACTTCTTCGTATGGATGCGCGGCAAAAAGTGCTTTCGAAACAGATGATTTTACAGATGTAGGAACAAGATATTCAACTCTGTATTCGTCTACCTCTTCACGCACTAGTGCTTCACCAATTGTAGGTTTCGCTTCTTCATTTGGCATAAAGGTTCCAACACCCTTACTTCTAAAATGACATGCCGAATAATTTCCAATTCTTCCACCACCATTTTCAAAAATAGCATTGTCGATTTTAGTCAGCGCATCTTCAGGCAAATAAACCACAAGCTTTTCAAGAAGATCAGACTTGGGAGCTAGAATTTTAGTATTCTTGAGATTTAATTTTTCAGAAATTTTTGCATTTACTCCTTGAAAATGATTATCGAGATTGGTATGTATAGCATAAATTGCAATGTGTTGACGAATACACGCAATAAGAACCCGATTCACTAAGTTCGATTGTGCTAAATTTTTAATACCTCTAAAAATTATCGGATGATGCGACACAATGACGTTGCAATTTTTCTGAACCGCCTCCTGAACTATTTCTTCGGTAAGGTCTAAAGAAATTAGCACATTATTTATGTTCATATCTCTATCTCCGACAAGTAAACCGGAATTGTCATATTCTTCTTGAAGAGAAAGCGGAAAGGAGGATTCCAAAAATTCACATAAATCTGCGACTTTCATGGCTATAATTTTTTTGTTAACGACATGCTGTAACCTAGTCCATATGGCTTGTGTATGTAATCGCCATATTTTGTAAATGTATTTGTTAGAGAATACCGATAATGAACGGCAATTCGTAATCCCCATTTTGTTTTTGACAATAAATCGAGACCACTTGAAATATGTCCACTAAACATGAATGAACTCGGATTATCCAAGGATTTTATTTTTTCCGATTCTTTCGATCCTAGTGTGGTTGTCCACTCTGTTTTTTGCAAAAAAGATTGATATAAATGAGGAATTCCGCCTCCACGAATGAATATGCTGATAAGTGTTGCTTCATTTTTTGGATTTAAAGGAACAGAGGCCATAATATTTACAGGTAAACCAAAATAACGGTAGCAAGTGGTGTAACTAAACGAACTATCTGATTGTTGATCTTCAAATGAATAGTTTTCACCATTTTGAATCCAACTGATTCCGGCGTCTACTGATACTATCTTTGTAATTGGAACTCGAATTCCGAGTTGATGGGAAAATAACCTTCTAGATGTTTCGTTTATTTTTTCGCCAAGTTCAGTGTTAGTGTAAAAAGGATTCAGTGAAAGGTCTCTTTCAACGAGGTAACTTGTGGCTTCATAAAACACTTCAACGGAGGTGTCTTTTAATCCTTCTTTTTTTTTAGATATGCTGTTTAGTTCAACAATCTGTGCGTAGCAAACTGAACTCAAAAGGAATAAAAACAACAGAATATTTTTTTGCATATCCAAAGATACGATGAAAATTCCTTTTTGTGGTTCTTAACCTATGTCAAGCTATAGCAATAATAATGAGCTTTACTTTTGTAAAAAAAAACAAATTATGACAACAAAATGGAATATTGACAACATGCACAGTGAAATCGGTTTTAAGGTGCGTCACATGATGATTTCTAACGTTCGCGGATCATTTGCTAACTTTTCGGCGACCGTAGAAACGGAAGATGAAGAATTTACTTCTCCCTCATTTTCTTTTTCGGCTAAAGTTGATAGCATTCAAACGGGTGTTTCAGATAGAGATGGGCATTTAATTTCAGCTGACTTTTTTGATGCGGCTAATTACCCAACTTTAGATTTTACTTCCAATTCTGTTGAGAAAATCGCAGAAGATAAATTTGCAATTCATGGCAACATGACGATTAAAGGAAAGACATTGCCTGTTGTGTTAAACGCGGAATATGCCGGAATCGTTCAAGATCCTTATGGGCAAACTAAAGCGGGATTAACTGTAGAAGGGAAAATCAAGAGAAGCGAATTTGGATTGACATGGAGTGCAGTAACAGAAGCAGGGAAGGTTGTTGTTGGCGATGATATTCATGTAACTGCCGAATTGCAATTTATCAAAAGTTAGTTTTTAAATTAAGCGTATAGTTAAGGTCACCTTTGGTGGCCTTTTTTATTTACCAATCTTTTTTCAATAGAAGAATATAAGTTAAGAAAAGAAAAATAAACGAGTAAATTACCGATAGCCCTACATGAGCCCATGGTATTGCGAATACATAATCCGATTGGGTTAGTTGACTAATCGTCTTTATACGTTCGAATGGGTAATCTACTAATCTGTGCATATTGGCCAAAGGGAAATAATCGTTGTAAAGTTTTACATCATTAATTTTAGGTGAAAAAAACTTGAATTCTATTACCCTGCAGATCACTTCGAACACATATAACGCGAAAAAACTTAACAGGACGAGTACAATGCGTTTTAGTAAAATACTCAAGAGTAAAAAGAACAATAAAAAATTAATGAGTTTAAGAAAATAACCGAAAGCAAAGTAAATTTCTTTGTTAACCGATTCTGAGTCAGTCACCGTGGAATAAGTATACCCGAGCCAAAGACCAGTGAAATACACTACGAGTGTTGATATCAAACTTAAAATAAGAATGGTATAGACTTTTGATAATAAGTATTCACGTTTTGACAGGCCATCAATGAGATTTTGTTTGAAAAGTTTTTCCGTAAATTCATTTGTGACTGTAAACATTATGATCATTCCTAAAAAAATCTTATTCAATCCAGCCATGTAAAACATAAAGTTCCATAGCTGTGGAAATTCCAAAAATCCTTGATCTACTAAATCAACTTCAATTCCGAAAAAAGGGATACTTTGCGCACAGATAAGCCCAAAGGCTATTAATATAACGAAGTAGATAATACCAAAAACGATAACGGGTTTGTAGGATGAGTTCTTTAACCACTCTATGTATACCAATCGAAAAAAATTACCCATGTCTTGTTAGATCAATGAATTGTTGTTCAAGTTTTTGATTTCGTTTCAATAAATGCGTTAAAACGACACCTTTTCTCATAAAAAATGAGTTTACAGCGGCTGGATCTATGGCCTCTTTTAATTCGATTTCAAAGGTATTGCCCATTTGTTTGTAATTTCCAAAAGAAGGGAATTCAACGAAATAAGAGCTTAACTCGGTAAGATCATGCGCGCCTATTTCTAGCACTCCAAAAGGAGAAAGCAACTCTTCAACGCGACCACAGAACAAGGATTTTCCTTCCTTAAGAATGATTACGTGTGAACATACTTTTTCTACTTCATCCAATAGATGGCTTGCAAGAAGTATGGTAGTTCCCGTTTGTGCGATTTTTTTTATGAGTTCCCTGATTTGAATAATTCCTTCAGGGTCAAGTCCGTTCGTTGGTTCATCTAGAATTAAAACTTCAGGATTCGCTAACATCGCTGATGCAATCGCGAGGCGTTGTTTCATGCCAAGCGAAAATGTCGAAAATCGATCTTTTTTTCTAGCTAACAATCCCACTAAGGCAAGTTTTTCATCTATTTGATCGTATCCTATTTTTTTTATGTTCGCTACAATTTTAAGATTTTGTTCGGCAGATAAATAACTGTAAAAATTTGGTTGCTCGATAATAGCACCGATTCGAAACAAAGTTTCAGCGCTTGTTCCTGACTTATTGAACCACGCCCATTTTCCGCCACTCGGATTTATTGTTCCAAGTAATAATCCTAACGTCGTTGATTTTCCACTGCCATTTGGACCGAGAATTCCATATACATTGCCTTTTTGGACTGAAAAGGAAATGTCTTTCACGGCATGAATGCGCCTAAACTTTTTATCTAAATGAAGTACCGAAAGAATTTCAGACATGTCTAATGATAGACGAAGGTACTCATTATTTTTTTTGTGTAGCCTTTACCATTTTAAGTGCTTCTTTTACATGACCCAATGGATTCAATTGAGAGTTGAAGACACCGATCAATGTTGAATTTTCATCAAAAATGTAAGTAACACGTCCAGGTAACAATCCAAATAACGAAGAAGGGACATTAAATAATTTTCTAATCTTACCATCGGAATCTGCGAGAAGGGTAAAGGGAAGTCGATGTTTTTGAGCAAATTGTAAGTGTTTTTCTTCAGTGTCTGAAGAAATCCCAATTACCTGACAATCATATTCCAAGAAATCTTCGTAACTATCTCTGAATGCGCAGGCTTCTTTTGTACAACCGGGAGTGTCGTCCTTCGGATAAAAATAAATAACTGTTTTCTTTCCTTTGAAATCATCAGAAAGTATGGTGCGTCCATTTTGATCTATAAGTTGAAAAGTTGGACAATTATCTCCGATTTGCATGCGATTATTTTAAGTGGTTAATGCTTTTTTGTAACGATCAAGCACGCGGTTTCGTGCAAATGTATGATCAACTATTGGTTCAGGATAATCGTCAGTTCCATATTCTGGTACCCATTTTTTGATATATTTCAATGATTTATCAAACTTTTCTTGCTGTGAATACGGATTGAACACCCTGAAATAAGGAGCAGCATCACATCATGAGCTCGCCGCCCATTGCCATCCACCAACATTACTTGCTAATTCAAAGTCCAACAGTTTCTCTGCAAAGTAAGCTTCCCCCCAACGCCAATCTATCAGTAGGTGTTTTGTTAAAAAACTTGCGACCACCATGCGGACTCGGTTATGCATGAATCCTGTTTCATTCAGTTCGCGCATCCCTGCATCAACCAAAGGATAACCTGTTTTTCCTTCACACCAAGCATGGAAGTGAATTTCATTATTCTCCCATTCTACTAAATCGTATTTGGGTTTAAAGGCAGTGGTTACTGATGTTGGAAAGTGGTAAATAATCATTTGATAAAAATCTCGCCAAATCAATTCATTGAGATACGTGTCACTAGTTTGTATGGCTTTTTTTGCCAATTCACGGATACTTATTGTTCCAAAACGTAAATGAACACTTAAACGTGAGGTGCCATTTTCTGAAGGAATATCGCGCAGCTGTGCATAGTTCTTAATTAGATCTTGAGTGATTTCTTTTTGCGGAAATATACCTTCGTTAGTTTCATTAAAACCTAGTTCTTCCAACGAAACCAATGGTTGCGACTCACAGGTCAACAAATTATCCAAATGGTTTTCACTTGGGGCATATTCAAAAACTTCTGCGCTTAACTTACTTTTCCATTTTTTGGCGTAGGGAGTGAAAACAGTATAGGGACTCCCGTCATCCTTCATTACCTCTTCTTTTTCAAAAATTACATGGTCTTTAGTTCCGATAAAAGGTTTATTAACCTTCGCTAAGTGATTATAAATAAGTGAATCGCGTTGCTTAGCATAAGGTTCATAATCTCTATTGGTATACAACGCAGAAAATTGGCCTTTTTCCATAAGTTGAGGAATGACTTCTGTTGGGTTACCCACTAAAATGAGTAGGTCGCTTTTGAATTTTTGGTATTGCTTTTTAATGTATTGAAGTTCATTATGGATAAAGATTATCCGTTTGTCGTTTCGTGGAAGTTTATCCAGAATTGAGGTATCGAAAATAAAAACGGGCTGTATTTTATAACCACTTGAAAGTGCTTTAAAAAGCCCTGAATTGTCGTGAATTCTCAAATCGCGACGGTGCCAAAAAAGCGCTTTTTCCATGTTCTTTTAACAAGGTTTGGTAGATTTTGTTTAAACGAGGTCATTAATTCTAGTAACTTTGCTTCATGCTGTTAATTAGACGCATAGATGCCTTTTTGAAAGGATATATTTCTGGTGTGCAATCAAAATTGTCGAAACGGCAATTCATGATGTTGTCAAGTGTATTGGTGGGATTAAGCGCCGGAATTGTCGCCATAACTTTAAAGTCTTTTGCTCATTACATATTCAAATATGTGACGCATAGTTCATTGAGTAACGTAAGGTATTTTTATCTTTTATTACCTGCAGTTGGTATTTTTTTATCGTGGTTTATAGTTAAACGTTTTTTTGCCAATAAAATTCAAAAGGGCCTCGGTCAAATTCATTATGCCTTGGCGAAGAGGTCAAGTTTTTTACCGCGCAGAAATATGTTTGATCAGTTTTTTACAAGTTCCGTAACCGTAGGTTTTGGTGGGTCTACAGGTCTGGAGGCGCCAATTGTGGTTACGGGTGCTGCATTCGGGTCGAATTTCGCAAAATCCTATGGGTTAAATTATAAAGAGCGCACACTATTATTGGCATGTGGAATTGCTGCAGGTATAGCTGCCGCGTTCAATGCACCTATTGCAGGAGTGTTATTTGCATTAGAAGTTTTATTGGTTGATATAGGTATTGGAGCATTTACTTTACTGATAATTGCTTCGGCTTCAGGCGCTTTGGTTTCTAAAATGATTTTGGATGAGAGTATTCTGTTAAATTTTGTGATCACAGAATCTTTCAATTTTTGGAATGTCCCGTTTTATGTAATTCTAGGTATTTTGGCCGGATTTATGGCAGTGGTGCACAGCAGGATTTTCACAAAAATTGAAGGTGTATTTTCAAACAAAATAAAGTCAAATTTTACTCGTTGGTGGATGGCATCTTTCTTCTTGATTCTGTTAATTGCCATTTTTCCGCCGTTGTTTGGTGAAGGTTACGAGAGTATTAAGACTCTGGCTTACAATCAACCAGAAAAATTATTAGACAACTCCCTATTAAACAATCTTCCATTCAATGAAATAATGATACTGCTATTTGTGGGTTGTTTGGTTATTATGAAGTCGTTGGCTACAGGTTTAACTATTGGAGGTGGTGGGAATGGAGGTAATTTTGCTCCATCCTTGTTTATTGGAGCGTATTTAGGATTTTTCGTCGCAAAATTTGTTAATCTATTCAAATGGGATGACTTACCCGAAACCAATTTCATGATGGTTGGAATGGCGGGGATATTGAGTGGGTTATATCATGCACCGCTCACAGCAATTTTCTTGATTGCAGAAATAACAGGAGGATATGGATTGATGATTCCATTAATGCTTGTTTCTTCTATCAGTTACGTAATTTCTAAGTATTTTGAACCATTTCCTATGGATTCAAAAAAATTGGCGAGAAAAGGGGAAGCTTTTACCTCAGATAAGGACCAAAATGTACTTACTGGAATTAAATTATCCGAATTTGTAGAGCGTGATTTTGAGAAATTATCTCCAACACTTGATTTACGTGAGTTGGTGCAAATAGTGGCTCATTCCAAACGCAATGTTTTTCCTGTGGTAAACGAACATAGTAAGTTTATTGGAATATTACTTTTAGACGATATACGTGAAATCATGTTCAATGTGGGGATGTACGACAAGGTAAAAGTTGTTGACCTCATGAGAAACCCACTTGAAATCATTCAATTGAATGATTCAATGAGCGATGTGATGCGTGCCTTTGATGAAACAGAAGCGTGGATATTACCCGTATTAGATGGGGAAATATATGAAGGTTTTGTTACGAAATCAAAATTATTCACGGGTTATCGAAAACGACTTAAAGATCTGAATTTAGATTAATTACCGTCGTACTCTACACTGTTATTTTCCGTTTCCCAAAGTTTTACAACTAGACCATATTCCGATGCTAATTTCGAACGAAGTAAATTCCAGCATACAATGGCGATATTTTCAGCAGTGGGATTTAAATCTTTAAATTCCGCACAATCGAGGTTCAAGTTTTTATGATCAAATCGATCGCTAATTTCTTCTTTAATTAAATCTTTGACAATTTTTAAGTCAATTAAGTATCCTGTTTCCTGATTTACATTACCGGAGATCCAAACTTCCAATGTGTAATTGTGACCATGGAAATTTTCATTGCTACATTTGCCAAAAACGGCTTTGTTTTTATCATCCGTCCAATCTTTTCGATAGAGGCGATGCGCACTGTTGAATGTTGCTCTCCTACAAACTTTCATAAGTTTCTATTCTTTTAAGTTGATCGAAATGATCGGTCATTAATATTTTAAACCAAGCTGTATATTGAGTGGAATTCTCTGCAATTTCAGTTCGAATTTCCTCTAGGTTTTTCCAAGCGAAGGCACTTACTTCTTCTAAATTTAAATGCGGCGTGTCATCTGAATAACCCACAAGTACATGGTCAAGCTCAAACTCAGTTAGGTCGTTATCCAGTGGTGCTTTATACACAAATTGGAAGACTTCTTCGAGGTCTACTGTCATGCCCATTTCCTCTTTTAATCGTCTTTTACCTGCTGCTAATATTGTTTCGCCTGGGTAAGGATGACTACAACAGGTATTCGTCCATAAGCCTTCAGAATGGTATTTTCCAAATGCTCGTCTTTGTAAGAGTAACTCGTTGTTTGAATTAAAAATAAGAACAGAAAAAGCTCTGTGCAAAAGTCCTTTCTGATGCGCTTCTAATTTTTCCATTACACCGAGGTCTTGGTCCAATTCGTTAACTAATACCACGAGGTTTTGATGCATTACAACAAATTTAGGTTGTGTCTCAAGTATGAAGTTAACAAAATTCTCACTTTTCGGTAATTGGGAATTCGTACTCTTTCATTTAAAATGGTATTCGCAGGAGTTCGTTTTATTTTTTTGAAAAGTTTGAAGTAGTATTTATAAGCCATATAGACGCCAAATCGTGCTTTCTTGGGTAATTTAAGTATTCCTAAATACCCTTGGTGAAAATCTAATTCGATGTCCGCTTCAATTTCTTTTTTTACCGTAGCATTAAATTCTTGTAAGTCAATGCCTGGGAAATATGTTCTTCCAAGTTCTTGGTAATCAGCTTTAAGGTCCCGAAGGAAATTAATCTTTTGAAATGCAGCACCAAGTTTCATTGCATATGGCTTCAGTTCTTCGTAATTTTCTTGGTCTCCTTCAACGAAAACTTTGAGGCACATTAATCCGACAACCTCCGCTGAACCTAAAATGTATTCTTCATATTTGGATTGGTCATAAGCGCTTTTATTTAAATCCATTTCCATTGAATTTAAGAAGGTGTCAATCAATTCATGTGGAATTTGATAAGTATTAACCACCCATTGAAAAGAATTTAAAATTGGGTTTAATGATATTCCCTCATTTATTGCTTTGTACGTATCTTCTTTAAAAGTTTTTAGAAGAGCGGCTTTATCGACATCATGAAACGTATCTACTATTTCATCTGCGAAACGCACAAAACCATATATAGAGTAGATTGGCTTGTGTAAATCGGGATGTAGAAATCGAATTCCAAGTGAAAATGAGGTGCTGTAACGCTTTGTCGTTAGCTTACTCATTTCTTGACTGACATCATCGAATAACTGTTTCATGTTTTAGTTTTTGGTGTTTTTAATTATGTATTTTGCAACAACTTCACCAGATATTATGGAAGGAGGAACCCCAGGCCCAGGAACAGTTAATTGTCCGGTATAAAAAAAGTTCTTCAGATGTTTGTTTTTTAATCTTGGTTTTAAAATTGCTGTTTGGCGAAGTGTATTTGCTAAGCCGTATGCATTTCCTTTGAAAGCGTGATAATCTTTCTTGAAATCACTTATACAAAAGCTCCTTTTGTAAACAATATTGTTTGAAATATCGTTTCCAGTTAATTCGTAAAGTCTTTTAACCAGAATATCAAAATATTTATTCCTAGTATCTTCATCGTCTTTTAAATCGGGTGCTATTGGAATCAAGAAAAACATATTATCCATTCCTTCTGGCGCAACACTAGGGTCAGTTACAGAAGGGACACTCAGGTAAAACAACGGATTTGTCGGCCACTTCGGGTTTTTATAAATCTCTTTTCCATGTTCCTCAAGCGATTCATCAAAGAATAAATTGTGGTGTTGGAGATTTTGCATTTTTTTATTTACACCTACATAGAAAAGTAAGCTCGACGGAGCCATTGTTCTTTTATCCCAATATCCTTCAGAATAATTTGCATTTCCATTGAGTAATTGTCGGTCTGTGTGTTGATAATCTGCTCCTGAAATGAAGAGGTCAGAGGGAAAATCTACTCCGTTAACTTTCGCGCTAATTGCCTTATTTCCTTGGTAATTGAAGCCATTTACTTCGCTTTCTGTTAGAATGGAAACGCCTTGTTCTTTTGCGATTTTTTCGAAAGCTTCAATAAACTTAAACATCCCACCCATAGGATACCAAGTTCCAAGTGAAATATCAGCATAATTCATCAGTGAGTATAAGGCCGGAGTTTCATTAGGCATTGCGCCTAAAAACAACACTGGAAATTCTAGTAAGGAAAGAATTTTTGGGTGTTTAAAATATTTTCGAATGTAAGATGAGAAGGAAGATAAAAGGTGCATTGAGAATAATCCTGAAAGGACGCGTCTGTCTGCGAATTCTAATATACTTAAACTCGGTTTATGAACTAGATCATTGATTCCTACGTCATATTTGTATTTTGCGTCTGCTAAGAAATTTCTCAGACTCTTAGCGCTTCCTGGTTCCAGTGACTCAAACCATTGTTCCAATTCTTCCATGGAAGCAGGGACATCTGTATACGACTTATCCGGCCAATAGACACGGTAGGAAGGATCTAAACGTTTTAATTCGTAGAAATCGGAAGTAGTATATCCAAATTCGTTGTAAAATCTTTCGAAAACGTCCGGCATCCAATACCAACTTGGACCCATATCAAAAACAAAACCTTGTTCTTTAAATTGACGAGCGCGCCCTCCAATCGTTGCGTTTTTTTCGAGTATGGTAACGTCAAAATTATTTTTCGCAAGAAATGAAGCGGCAGAGAGGCTGGAAATTCCTGCTCCCAAGACAGTTACCTTTTTTTTCATGGATTAATTGGCTGAGAATGAATAGTCAGGAAGTTGATCCATCAGCCTTTTTCTCGCTATAAATATACGGCTTTTTACGGTACCAATTGGAATATTTAATTTATCAGCAATTTCCTTGTACTTGAAACCTGCAAAGTGCATTTCAAATGGCTCTTTGTATTCGTCGCTCAACGCATTAATTTTTCTTTTAATGTCTTTCACTGAGATTAGTTCTAATGGAGTTTCCTCATGAGAAGTTGAATTAGATATTAAAAACAAATCTTTCGAATTGTCGAAAATTGTACCTGATTTAACCCTTCGTCTGTATTGATTAATAAAAATATTGCGCATGATGGTGAAAACCCAAGCTTTGAAATTTGTCTGCGGAGTGTAGTAATTTCTGTACGTGATAGCTTTCAGCATGGTCTCTTGAGTGAGATCACGTGCATCTTCCCGGTTTCGTGTAAAGCTCATTGCAAATGATTGCAAGTTACCTTCAATTCCAATTAACGCATCATTAAATTCTAGAGTTGACATGGCTTTTTATTTTGTTTAATTAATAACATTTCAAAGTTAAACAAAAAATGTATAACAATTGCAAAAAAAAGTTAAACAAAAAATAAAAAAATGAGTGATATACTACAAAATCCTTATCCGGTAAGACTTATAGAAAATAAAAAAAATTACAAAAGATTTATGTCAACATTCGCTAACATGATATTCACTAATCCTTCTAAATCATATTGATGTTTCCAATTCCAATCCTTTTTAGCTTCTGAATCATCAATAGAATTCGGCCATGAATCTGCTATTTCTTGCCTAAAGTCAGGCGCATAAGAAATTTGAAAATCAGGAATTACCTTCGTTATTGCTTCACCCAATTGTTTTGGTGTAAAACTAATTCCTCCTAAATTGTAAGCTGAACGTATTTTTATTGACTCACTTGGTGCGTTCATCAACTCTATAGTGGCTCGTATCGCGTCGTCCATGAACATCATGGGGAGTGCTGTGTCCTCAGACAAAAAACTTGTAAAGGACTTTACTGCTTTTGCCTTGTAAAAGATATCCACTGCATAGTCTGTTGTTCCTCCTCCTGGTAGTGATTTATAAGAAATCAAGCCCGGATAACGAATACTGCGAACATCCACGCCGAATTTAGCATGATAATATTCGCACCAACGTTCACCTGCCAGTTTAGAGATTCCATAAACCGTAGTTGGTTCCATCACAGTTGTTTGAGGGGTTTGATCTGCAGGAGTCGTTGGTCCGAATACGGCTATTGAACTTGGCCAGAAAATTCTTTTTATGTGACCTTCTTTTGCTAAATCCAATATGGTAAATAGTCCTTCCATATTAAGTTTCCATGCGAAATCAGGGTTCTTTTCTGCAGTTGCAGACAACAAAGCAGCCAAAAGATAAACCTCATCAAAACCTTTGTAAATAATATAATTGCGAACTGCATCTCTATTTAAAACATCTATTTGAACATAAGGTCCACCTGTCAATAAGGGTGGGCATTCGATTTTGATATCAGCAGCAACTACATTTTGTTCACCGTGTTTCTTGCGAAGAGCAAGCACTAATTCTGTTCCAATTTGACCTCCGGCTCCAATAACTAATACGTTCGACATAATATAATAGATTGATACAAATGTACTTTTTCTTCCTTTTACATTTCTTTATCGAGAATAAAATTAAAAAAACTGATTAAAATCATTTAAATTAGTACAATGAATACATTAATTTTGCCTCAAATGAACTGGTTGAATCTTAACGTATTAATAAAGCAAATGCTGAAACGGAATCCTGAGTGATTTCTAGAAGACCTTTGGAAAAAAATTAATTGTTCATTTAAATCAGAAAAAAATGCCTTTTTATCACAAGTTGGGGAATATCCCTCATAAACGACATACTGTTTTCCGTCAACCAAATGGAAATCTATACCACGAGCAACTTTTCGGTACAATAGGGTTTGATGGCATGTCCTCACTTTTATACCATATCCAGCCACCAACGGTGGTGAAAGAAATTCTTGGAGAAACGAATATCGCACCAGAAATAGCCCTCGATAGGAACATGACGATGCGCTCATTGAAAGGATTCGAAGTGTCACCAAAAGATGATTTTATCGCAAGTAGAACACCTGTTTTGGTTAATAGTGACTGTTATATTGAATTAGCTAGTCCTAAAAAATCAATGACGGATTACTTTTACAAAAATGCAGATGCCGATGAGGTAATCTTCATTCATAGAGGATCTGGTCAACTCAAAACACAATTAGGTGTAATCGATTTTTCTTACGGAGATTACTTAGTTGTCCCGAGAGGTATGATTTATCAGCTGCATTTTAACGAGGAAGATAATAAACTTTTTATTGTCCAGTCGTTCCATCCGATTTACACACCGAAGAGGTACCGAAATTGGTTTGGGCAATTATTAGAGCATTCACCTTTTTGTGAGCGCGACATACGTCCACCTCATAAATTAGAAACGATAGATGAAGAAGGCTCATTTTTAATTCGAATAAAAAAACAAGATGTGCTGTATGATTATGTATACGCGCATCATCCTTTTAATGTAGTAGGTTGGGACGGGTTCAATTATCCCTATGCATTTTCAATTCACGATTTTGAACCGATAACTGGTCGCGTACATCAACCACCCCCAGTTCATCAAACTTTTGAAACAAGCGCGTTTGTAATTTGCTCATTCGTTCCAAGGCTTTACGATTACCATCCAGACTCAATTCCGGCTCCTTATAACCATAGTAATATTGATTCCGATGAAGTTCTGTATTATGTTGATGGAGATTTTATGAGCAGAAACCATATTGAGAAAGGACAAATTACCTTGCATCCCGCGGGAATACCTCACGGACCACATCCGGGGGCTTACGAACGAAGTATTGGGAAAAAGGAAACCTTAGAATTAGCAGTAATGGTCGATACCTTCAAACCATTAAAGCTTACGAAACAAGCAATTCAAATTGAAGATCCAACGTATATGAAATCGTGGATCCACTGATCATTAAATAATTTTAAATATGTCACAAGAACAAAATAAAAAAGTAGTCTCTAATGTTGAATATGGATTGGAGAAAATATTTGAAGGAGCGGAGGACTTTCTTCCGTTGCTAGGAACAGATTATGTAGAATTTTATGTTGGGAATGCCAAACAATCTGCACATTACTATAAAACAGCCTTTGGATTTCAATCCCATGCATATGCCGGATTAGAAACAGGATTGAGAGATAGGGTTTCTTATGTGCTAAAACAAGATAAAATCCGTTTGGTATTAACCACAGCTTTGAACAGCCAATCGCCAATTGGAGAACATGTAAAAAAACACGGTGATGGCGTAAAAGTAATTGCTTTATGGGTTGATGATGCAAGAAAATCATGGGAAGAGACAACTTCTAGAGGAGCCAAATCATTCATGGAGCCTACAGTGGAAAAAGACGAGCATGGGGAAGTTGTGAGGGCAGGAATTTATACCTATGGTGAAACAGTTCACATGTTCGTGGAAAGAAAAAATTATAATGGAATTTTCCTACCTGGTTTTCAAAAGTGGGAATCGGATTATAATCCTTCCGCTACAGGGTTGAAATTCATTGACCATATGGTTGGTAACGTAGGGTGGGGAGAAATGAATACTTGGGTAAAATGGTACGAAGATGTAATGGGATTTGTAAACTTTTTGTCGTTTGACGACAAACAAATTCATACGGAATACTCGGCTCTTATGTCTAAAGTAATGTCCAATGGTAATGGAAGAATCAAATTTCCGATCAACGAACCTGCCGAAGGAAAGAAGCGCTCTCAAATTGAAGAATACCTTGATTTTTATGAAGGCCCAGGCGCACAGCATATTGCCGTAGCCACGGATAATATTATCGACACTGTAAGGCAGTTGCGTTCACGAGGGGTAGAGTTTCTTTCAGCGCCACCAAAGGCTTATTACGATGAAGTTCCTGCGCGTCTTGGGGAACATATGAGTATTATGAAAGAAGATATAAATGAGTTAATGTCATTGGGGATTTTAGTAGATGCCGATGAAGAAGGTTACTTATTGCAAATATTTACAAAACCCGTTGAAGACAGACCGACTTTGTTTTATGAAATTATTCAACGAATGGGAGCGAAAGGCTTCGGTGCTGGTAATTTTAAAGCATTATTTGAATCTATCGAACGCGAGCAAGAAAAAAGAGGAACATTATAATTCCCTTTATCCGATTAAGAAAAACAGTCGAACTATCGGCTGTTTTTTTTTGTTAGCTTATTAATTTTACTAAAAATACTGTATATTTGCACCCACTAAAACGGAGGTTGTAGCTCAGTTGGTTAGAGCGTCGGATTGTGGTTCCGAAGGTCGCGGGTTCGAGACCCGTCTTCCTCCCTTGGAAAGGCTGCTGAAAAGTAGCCTTTTTTATTTTACGTAATCTTGCTTTTGAACCAACATGTATTGGTCATTTTCCATTTTAATATAACCGTAATCATAACAGAAATAGTACTGAGCTCCTTTCTGAGTCTTATAAATGTTGGTGAAATAATGAAAATTAAAACCCATTTCGGCTAATGAAATTCCATCGACAGTAATCTTTCCATTCGGGTTCATTGCTGCAAGAATTCGTCTGTTTTTTCTTAAAATAGCATTGATACGCCTTACAGAGGCATTAGCGTCCTCATTCTTTTTATTATTGAATGAATTTCTGCAAGAGTCACTACAAAATTTCTGATCTTTTCTTCCTCTTAATTTATGTCCACATTCTTGGCAATTCCTTTCCATGTATCGTATTGTACAACACAAGATTAACAAGAATTAACAGCAAAAACAACCTTTTAGCGCCCAAACATTAAGAAATTTGTTGTCAATCCTTAAACATATGTTGGAAACGTCAGAACAATCAATAAATCCCGCAGAGTCTTTGCGGCAACTTTCGGAGGAAATTAAACTGGAATTAATTGGAATAGATAAATTAAAATCTGAAATTTCACGCGTCATTATAGGTCAGGATAAAATGGTAGATAGTTTAATTATTGCCCTCCTCACCAATGGTCATGTTTTGTTAGAAGGAACGCCAGGATTGGCCAAAACACTAGCTATTAAAACCTTATCTGAATCGATAGATGCATCGTTTAGCAGAATTCAATTTACACCTGATTTGCTTCCTGCAGATTTAACAGGAACGATGATTTATAAACAAAAATCAGAAGTATTTGATGTAAAAAAAGGACCCATATTCGCGTCTTTTGTTTTGGCTGACGAAATTAATCGTGCACCCGCAAAAGTTCAAAGTGCTTTGTTAGAAGCAATGCAAGAGCGCCAAATTACGATTGGCGATCAAACTTTTTCTCTACCGGATCCATTCTTGGTGTTGGCGACTCAAAATCCTATTGAACAAGAAGGAACATATCCTCTTCCAGAAGCTCAAATAGATCGGTTTATGTTAAAAATAAATTTAACCTATCCATCTCCATCAGAAGAGAAACTGATTATTCGTCAAGCGATTCAACCGGAAGGTGTCGACAAAGTTTCAAAAGTCATGACAACAAAA